>NZ_JBFTSK010000004.1:0-283228 GCF_056399985.1 Chitinophaga sp. 01L420 | reverse complement strand
GTCCAGGATTACACTGATTTTCCGGATTTTGTTTTACAGGATTAAAAAAGATTAGAGAAGATATAAGCGGATAATGTTTGCTTATATTTTCTCTAATCTCTTAAACTTTATAATCAAAACAAATCCGGAAAATCAGTGTAATCCTGGACAAGACAAAAAACCACTCCTACCTAACCGCTATCTGCTCCGGCGCATAATCCGGACACCCGCCCGCATAGGATGCCACCAGTGCGCCCAGCACATTTGCAAAGCGCAAACACTCCCTCGCAGGCCGCTGCCTGCTGAAGTTATGCAGAAAGCCCGCCAGGAAAGCATCACCGCTACCAATGGTATCCACTACTTTCACCGCAATACCTGGCTCTACATAGCAGGTATCGTTCATAAACAGCAACGCCCCTTCGCCCCCCATGGTGACCACAATGGTAGGAATATTAAATTGCGCAGACAATGCACGCACTGCCTGTTCTTTATCTTCAAACGGATGATACCAGCCACTGATCAGCTCCAGTTCCGCGATGTTCAGTTTCAGGATATTACATTGCTGCAGCAGCCACTCCACATGTGCACGGGTATAATGAGGTTCCCGCAGGTTAATATCCAGCACTTTTACCAGATCATGCTGCAGCGCCTGTTCCAGCGTAGGCCGGGTTACCACCTCCCGGGAACAAAGACTCCCGAACACCAGGTACCGGGTACCGGCTTGTTTTAACAGCGCAGCCAGTGCCGGCTCCCATTGGATAAAGTCCCACGCTGCCGGATATACGATATCATAATGCACCTCGCTGGGATTGGTCATGTCTGCATATACCTTCCCTGTTTCCTGTTTTTCATCTACCTGCACAAAAGCAGTATTGAGCCCAAAACCATGCAGCATATCCAGCAATCCCTGCCCCCGCCGATCCTTTCCTATCCGCGATACCAGTGATACTGTTTCTCCCAGTTTCTGCAGGTGATACGCTACGTTCATCACGGCACCACCGGGCAATTCCTTCTCCGGCAGGATGTCCCATAACATTTCACCAAAACATACGATTTCGTTTGCCATAATTTTCCAACTTTGATTAGCAGTGGTGATCAACTGCGCTTACCTTTACAATCCATACAAAGTACGATAAAGCACTTATATTTATATCATTAATACCCCCTATAAACCCGGAAAAATGCATCAGGAAGAACATTTAAAAAGCTCGGACTTTATCACCGACATGGTCATCGGCATGAGCGATGGATTGACAGTGCCTTTTGCACTGGCAGCAGGACTCAGTGGCGCGGTAAGCAGCAACAACATTATTCTTACTGCAGGTATTGCTGAAATAGTAGCCGGCTGCATTGCCATGGGCCTGGGTGGCTACCTTGCCGGTAAAACAGAACTGGAGCACTACGAAAGCGAATTAAAAAGAGAATATGCAGAAGTTGAAACAGTGCCTGAAAAAGAAATGGAAGAAGTAAAAGAGGTATTTGCAGAATATGGATTAAGTGCGGAAGCACAGCAGCTCATCGCAACGGAACTGTCTAAAGACAAAACCAAGTGGGTTAATTTCATGATGAAGTTTGAACTGGGACTGGAAGCACCTAATCCCAACAGGGCCAGACAGAGCGCCCTCACCATTGGCGCATCCTATTTTGTGGGCGGCTTGCTGCCTTTATCGGCTTACCTTTTCACGGATACGCCTCAACGTGGATTGATCGGATCTACGGCACTCACTATTATTTGCTTATTTGTATTTGGTTATTTCAAAAGCAAAGTAACCGGTCAGCCGCCAGTACAGGGCGCGTTGAAGGTCACTATGATCGGGGTGCTGGCTGCTGCTGCTGCCTTCGGCATTGCCAGATTGGTGGCTTAATTTTAAACATAAGCGCCGGAGAAATGTTAGCAAATGGTAAATCCGTTAATCAAATTCATGAAACTAAATCCCAGGTATAAAAAATGGCTCAAAATATTGCTGATTCTACTCATAGCGAGGATAGTCATCGGCGGTTTGCTCTATTACCTGGTGCAGCATAAGTTTGTAAAGATTGTTCAATACATTGTTAACAAAGAATCCGGAGGTACCTACCAGTTTGATGCGGATGATATCAATTTCTCCCTGTGGAAAAAAAATATCGTGGTACATGGCGCCCGGCTCACTGGAAAAGATACCGTACACGTCAACGCTCACTACGATGTAAAAATACCCCGGATCTATTTATCTATACAGTCCTGGCGCGCCCTGATCCTGCATAAAAAACTGTTGGTAGACAGCCTTTCTGTGATCAGTCCTTCCCTCTTCGTTCATGAGCATGTGGCACCCGGCCCACGGCAGGAAACCTTTCAGCTGTCTTCTATCGTGGAACACCTGGAACAAACTTTACAATATGTAAACGCGCGCATCGTACATCTGCAGGAAGGATCCCTTGTATACAGCAAAGTAAATGGACCACCGCCGCTACGTGTGGATCACTTTAATTTCTCTATCGTTAATTTCTCCAAAGTCACCAACGCCGACAATCATATTTTAGGATCCGAAGATGTGGACTTCTCCTTCGATCAGCAGCACTGGATATTACCCGATGGCAGGAATACCATCAGTTTCAAACGCCTCCATTTCTCCGGTAAAAAACAAGTCTTTGAACTGGACTCCTGTACCATTTTCAGCGCGGCTACTGCCAACAAAGGCGAGATGTCGCTGCAGGCAGATAAATTCTATTTCAATGCACGCCACCTCCCCGCTATTTATATGCGGCAGGAACTGCTGATCGACACCCTCGTATGTATACGACCGGTACTGAAGCTTCCCGGTAGAAAGGCCACCGTCAAAGACAAACAGGTAGTATTGGACAGTCTGCCCAATACGTTATTCAAAAAAATGAACTTCAAATATATTGCGGTAAAAGACGGGGAACTGTTACTCAAAGGAAATGTGTCTACCGGTACCACTCAAAAAACAAACCTGCGGATTTACAACCTCACAATTGCACACGATACTACGCCTGGCATCACTACCGACAGCATTGCTCTCAACTTAAATAAAATAAAGTTCTACTCGCTGGACAGCATGTTCCAGTTGAGCGTAGACGAATTTATACTGCAACGCAATGATGTTATTTTCAACAACGTGGAATACGGGCCTACGCCGCAAAACCACTCCGGGAAAGGACTAACCTTTACCGCCCCCTCCCTGCGACTGAATAATGTAAGCCTCGAAGATCTGTTGAGAAAGCACCTCAAAGCCAGTGATGCGGAGTTGTACTCCCCCCGCATTTCGTTACTGACAAAAGCAAAGAAAGGCGTTAAAGGGAAACCACCGATAGATAGCACCGCCATTAAAATGCCGGCGTTTTATCAAACCCTGCACGGCCTGAGTGAACTGATCATGGTGAATACTTTCCGTATCACAGATGGTAATGTCAACTTCAGATCCACCGGAAAATCACCGCTAACGCTGCAGTTAAAAAGTGTAAACACAGATATCCTGTTACATAATTTCTTTCTGAGTGATTCTTTGGTAGATATAAAACATGCCATGCCCAATCTGCATATCCGGGAAATGAGCGTAGCTTCCGACAAAGTAAATATCACCGTGAACAATTATGCTTTTGACGGCACCCACCGGCATAATAAAGCAGATAAACTACTGGTAACACTCTCGAATGGCAGCCGCATTGCCGGTACCGCTCTTTACTGGGAAGTATTTGACTGGGATGTATTTCAGCAGTCAAAGGATATACAGGTAGACGTGTTACGCTTCGGCACCTTAAATATACAATTGCACAATACGGCAGCAGCCAAACACAATCCCCCTAAAGATTTGCCGGTGATACGCATTGCCCGGCTGGATATTGGCAGTCTGCAATTCAGTAGCAACGGACCTTTCCTGCAAAGCAGTTTCACCGCTAATAAAATAGCCTTCCGGGATCTGCGCACCAAACAACGGTTCATTACCTGGGGAGCGGCAGCCGGGCAGTTTTACAACATTCATCATCACAGCGAAAAAATGGAGCTGGATATGGCGGCTGTTTCACTTAATAGCAATAGTACTACTGCGCTTACAAATGCTCATGCTACCCTACATAACGAACACGGATATACTAAAATAGTGCTGCCTTCCCTGAGCATACAAACAGGCATCCACAGCACGGACTTCAGTCGCGTGATGGTGCAGTCACTCACCGCCGATCATCCGCAGATAGAGATATTCAGCAATGGAAAAGAAACCAAAAAACAAACTACTACGCCCCCGCTACAGGCCAGCATTACACAACTCAATGTCAACGATGCCGAATTACATTACACGAAAGTGAATGGAAAAGATAGTAACACGCTACATACGAGTATCCAACTGGCAGCCACCAAACTCGCCCTGCATACTGGAAGTGAACAACTATTACATTACGATCATATACAACTGGAAACAACACCATTGCAATTCCATAGCACGGGCACGGATCTTTCCATTCCGCAGCTGTCGCTGCAACTAACAAAAGGACTACTCAGCAAAGACAAGTCAGCTCAGATGAATCTCCACTCCGGCGTAGCGCTGAAATGGCAGGATGTACAGCTGGCACAGCATCATGGAGATACCATGGAACTGTCAGTGAATAAGCTATCTGGCATGTTTAACAACGCAGACTTCACGTTCCGGCAGCATCATAAAGTAGCCTGGCAGTCGTTTGTTGCCAACACCACCATTAGTGAAGGCGGTGTGTTTTACCGGAACAAACAACTACATGCGCAGGCCGGCGGTATTAAAATGGATCCGGCCACCCATACTTTATCTGTCAATGATTTCAGCGTAACACCCAATCTCACTGCAGAAGAAACTTTCCGGACAGCGCGCTGGCAGCGGGATTACATCACTGTAAAAGGAGATGCGCTACAACTGAGCGGCATCGTCAACAACCAGCTGCCGGAAGATACCACGCTGCATATCCGGAGGATTACTGCTACCAATACGTTGTTAACAACGGCCAGGGATAAACGAATTCCTTTTGAACATGGCATAGAAAAATTCATGCCCACCAAATTAATCAACACCTTACCATTGGCGCTGCAGGTAGATTCTATTGTATTGCAGCAGGCGGCCGTTACTGTGAATGAGTCTTCCAAATCCACCAACAAATGGTCGGCCGTACCCATTACAGATATTAATGCGCTGATCACGCACTTTGGTAATGTACATCCTAACGGCGACAGCCTGCGGGTGCAGGCCAGCGGCAAATTACTGGGTAGCCCTATTCATTACTTTTCGTATAACGAGTCGTACAGTGATTCCCTTTCCGGATTTTACGCACAGAGTTATCTGGCACCGATGGATCTGAAAAGATTCAACGAGGTAGCCATTCCTATGGCCGCTGTGAAAGTAAGACGGGGTTATGCAGATACCATCTATTCTAATTGGTCCGGGAATAAATATGTAACACTCGGCAATATGAATTTTTATTACCGTAACCTGAATGTGCAGGTGCTGAATAAAAAGGATTCCACCCGGCAAGGCTTTATGGCTAACCTGAAAACTTTGCTGGTAAATGCTTTCCTGAGAAATGCCAACCACCGGCCTACGCGTATGTTTTTTATACGCGACCGGGAGAAGTTTATTTTTAACTATTGGGTAAAAGCAGAAACTTCCGGTATCGTAACAGCCGTAGGTGTTAAGAAAAACCGGAAGTACCTGAAGAAGTATAATAAGGTGGCGAAGAAATATTCCTTGCCGAAACGATAGCGGGGAAGAAGTTTTTATTCCCTGATCAGCGAGCCCCCTTTTTCCAGTAACTCAACACAGCCAGCATACATCTAAGTGGCAAACAGGAGGAAGGTCAATAATTTCATGAACAGAAAAGTGTTTTTAAATATTTGCATTTCTAACCTTAAATTAGTGGGTATTATTGTGTTAAAGAAGTTTAAACGAGATCATGATCACTTTAACGGTAAACACCACTTTAACCCTATTCATTTGAACTATTTATCCGACATTTGTTACCCAATTTTAATCGATTATGAAAGTTTGCATTGCTGAAAAACCAAGTGTGGCAAGAGATATTGCAGAAGTGATCGGAGCTAAACAACGCAAAGATGGCTATTATGAGGGCAATGGCTACCAGGTAACCTGGACTTTCGGACATTTCTGCACCCTGAAGGAACCGCATGATTATTACGAGCAATGGAAGTTCTGGCGACTGGAAGATCTCCCCATGATACCTCCCAGCTTCGGTATTAAGCTGATTGAAAATTCAGGCGTACAAAAGCAGTTTAAGATTATAGAAACCCTGGTACAGCAATGTGAAGAAGTCATCAACTGCGGGGATGCCGGCCAGGAAGGAGAGCTGATACAACGCTGGGTACTGCTGAAAGCAAAATGTGTAGCCCCCATTAAAAGACTCTGGATTTCCTCCCTCACCGTGGAGGCTATCCGCGATGGCTTTCTCCACCTGAAGGAATCAGAACAATACAATAACCTATATGCTGCCGGCAGCGCCCGCGCTATCGGCGACTGGCTGCTGGGTATGAATGCCACCCGGCTTTTCACCAAAAAGTTTGCACAGGGAAAAGTGGTATTGTCCATCGGTCGCGTACAAACACCCACGCTGGCCATGCTGGTACAACGGCAAAAGGAAATCAATGCGTTTGTGTCGGAGGACTATTGGGAGCTCAAAACCATTTACAGGGAGACAGAGTTCACCGCCGCCATTGATCGGCTCAAAAGCCCGGATAAAGCCGCTAAAGGGCTGGCCTATCTGCAGGAGCATCCATTTGAGGTCACCTCTTTCGAAAAAAAAGATGGTAAGGAAGGTAATCCCCGTCTGTTTGACCTCACCGCCCTACAGGTAGAAGCCAATAAAAAATTCGGTTTCTCGGCAGACGATACGCTCAAATATATTCAGAACCTCTACGAGAAAAAACTGACTACCTACCCCAGGGTAGATACCACTTACCTCTCGGAAGACCTGCACCCGAAAATTGCCGGGATCCTAACGGATATGACGCCCTACAGTGCACTCACCGCACCGCTGCTGGCGAATCCTATCCCTAAGCTGAAAACCGTTTTCGATGATAAAAAGGTAACAGATCACCATGCCATCATCCCTACCGGTATGCACCCCGGCGGTTTGCCACTGGAAGAAAAGCGTATCTACGACCTGGTAGCCCGCCGCTTTATTGCCGCTTTTTACCCGGAATGTAAAATCTCCAACACCACCGTACTCGGAAAAGTAGGACAGGTACCTTTTAAAGTGACCGGTAAACAAATCCTGGAACCAGGCTGGAAGGAAGTATATGCCAACGATGTAAAAGAGAAAAAAGAAGGCGAAGAAGAAGAAAAAATATTGCCTCACTTCGAAGTAGGAGAAAGTGGTCCGCATACTCCCAGGATACACCAGGGAAAAACCACTCCTCCCAAAGCCTTTACAGAAGCTACTTTGCTGAGAGCGATGGAAACAGCCGGTAAACAGGTAGATGATGAAGACTTACGCGAAATGCTGAAAGATAATGGTATTGGCCGGCCTTCTACCCGCGCCAATATTATTGAAACCCTGTTCCGCAGAAAATATATAGAAAAGAAAAAGAAGAATATCTATGCCACCCAAACAGGCATAGACCTCATCGATACCATACAAACGGAACTGCTGAAAAGTCCCGAACTCACCGGTCAGTGGGAACGCAAACTCCGTCTCATAGAAAAAGGCGAGTATGCCATGGAAACCTTCAAGGATGAATTGATCCAGATGGTGGTAGACCTGACCAAAGAAGTAAAAACATCCAGCTATAAGTTCATCACCATTGCGCCTGATCCGCCACCGGCACCACCGGAAAAGGAAAAGGTTAAAAAAGAACCCAAGCCTAAAAAAGTGATGGTCATCGAAGAGATGTCCTGCCCCAAATGCAAAACACATTTACTCAAAAAAGGCAATACAGCCTACGGCTGCGCTAATTTCAAGGAATGTGGATTCAAACTTCCTTTTGAAATGCTGGGCAAAAAACTCAACGACAAACAGGTAGCCGATCTGGTTAGCAAAGGGAAAACAGCTAAGATCAAGGGGTTGAAAATGCCCGGTAGCAGCGAGGAGAAAGAAGGGAAGCTGGTACTTGGAGCAGATTTTAATGTCAGTATAGAATAAAAAAAGCAGCGGAGCTTCCGCTGCTTTTTAACTAAGACCTATGCTGTTTAAATCGCCGTGTTCACGGTCACTTCTTTCCACGTTTCCAGATCTGCTTTTATGGCATCCATTTTCTGATAAGCCATACCATAAGCATCTTCACCCAGGAATAAATGCAACGGTGCATTTTCAACAGCGGCTACGTTAATAATAGCAGCTACTGCTTTCTCAGGATCGCCGGCCTGATTACCATTGATCTCATGCTGATGCGCGCTTTGTACATCGCGTACTGCCTGGTAAGCAGCTATTGGCTGTGCAGGCACACCCAATGAGCCGGAAGCGAGAAAATCAGTCCTGAAATAACCAGGTGATACGATGGTTACTTTGATACCGAATGGTTTTGTTTCGGCAGACAATGATTCAGATAATCCATCTACGGCAAACTTGGTAGCGCAATACACGCCGAATCCGGGGAAAGCGCCCGTGAAACCTGCAATAGAAGAGATGTTGAAGATATGTCCGGATTGTTGCGCCCTCATATGTGGTAATATCGCGCGGGTTACATTTAAGAGTCCGAATACATTCACGTCAAAGTTAGCGCGTACTTCCGCATCAGACAGTTCTTCCAAGCCGCCTACCTGTCCGTAGCCGGCGTTGTTAACCAATACATCTATACGGCCAAACTGGCGGATAGTTGCCGCTACGGCTTCTTTTACACTACTTTCACTTTTCAGGTCTACCGCCAGCGGGAGAAAATCGGCAGCAGTGGAAAGCTTGCGCAGCTCATCGATGCTACGGGAAGTAGCAGCTACCTTATATCCCTGAGCTAATAATTGCAGAACGAGCGAACGGCCTAATCCTTTGGAAGCGCCGGTTACAAACCATATTTTGTTGTTGTCCATGATCTTTGTGCTTTTTTTGTTAACACAAAAGTAGATCAGGAATACCTCCCCGCCGTTACACTAATCAAACCATTCATTGCAAAATTCAAACAATCCGGAAAGCACCGGGGGTAATGCTGGTTTGTTTCTTAAAAAAGTTGTTGAAATGGGCAGGTTCTTCAAAACCAAGGGCGTAACTGATTTCTGAAATATTCCAGTTGGTATGTTTCAGCAGGGCTTTTGCTTCGCTGGTCAGCCGTTCTGCAATATGTGCTGTGGTGGTTTTACCAGTGGTTTCCCGGATGGCACGGTTCAGGTGATTTACATGCACGGATAACTGCTTGGCAAAGTCGTTGGCAGACCTCAACGCAAAACGCTGTGCAGGCGATTCAATCGGGAACTGTCGTTCGAGTAAATCGGTAAATACCGAGGTGATGCGGGACCTGGCATCTGCATGCTGGTACAGCATTTCAGACGGCTGCATTTTAAGCGCATAGTGGATAATTTCCGTCAGGTAGCTCCGTAACAGATCATACTTATACACATAGTCAGAGCTGATTTCGGACAACATCTTTTTAAATAACTGTGCTACTTCTTTGTCCTGTGTTTTATTAAGTTGGTAAGATGGAATTCCGCCCGGCACCATCATAGGCAGGTCATGAATATTACTCCTGCTGGCACCTGTAAAAAAGGACTCCTTGAATATACAGAAATAGCCCAGGCTTTCTCCTGACAAGGATTCCCAGGCATAAGGTACCTGCGGGTTAAAGAATATGAGTGTACTACCCTTTACTTCTACCGTTTTATCGGCATAATGGAAAAGGTTATGTCCTCTTACCAGACTTACCTTATAGAAGTCGCGGCGACTGTATTTCACCATAACACGCCCGTCAATAATACAGTCTTCCATGCGGAATACATTAAAATGACCGATATCCTGCTGCAGCGTTTCAGGCACTGTACTGAATTTGTGTTGATAAAACTCCTGTAACGTTTCTGTCTTACTCATTTATCAAAGTTACAAAATTCAATGCGGATTTTGTCTTGCCCCGGATGACAAGGAGGCAGATGACGATTTATAAAGAGGCCAGACAGGATATCAGCTCCTGCCTGGCCGGTGGTAATGTTCCATTTACTTAACAGGCCAGCACCATATCTTCCGGTTCCCGGAATTTCCGTTCGGTGCTTTTAATCGCTACATCGTTGATGGCGGCTAACCTCCGCTGCATCAAACCATTTTCATTAAATTCCCAGAGCTCGTTGCCGTAAGAACGGAACCAATTACCGGCATGGTCATGCCATTCGTATTCAAAACATACTGCAATGTGATTGTCTGTGAAACTCCAGAGTTCTTTTTTCAGTTTATAGTCCAGTTCTTTTTCCCATTTTTTGGTGAGAAAAGTTACCACTTCTTCCCGGCCGTTGAGAAACTGATCGCGGTTGCGCCACACCGTATCCTGTGTATATACTAATGAAACTTTTTGCGGATCCCTGCTGTTCCAGGCATCTTCTGCCAGCTGTACTTTCTGCAGGGCTGTTTCGCGTGTAAATGGGGGAAGGGGGAATTTCTGTTCCATGATAGTTTAATTTAAGTAGTGAATATTTAGATAGATCGACCTGTCTATTTAAGATGGCTAAAAAAAGACGCAATAGCATCTTTTAGTTTTGAACATGCATCTTCATGCCTGCTAATACGCCTATATCCTGGCGATCAATAAGTCCCTTGCATCATCTGTTGTTGCTCATTTCCTTCACAAAGATAAAACGAATATTTTAAAAACAGACAGATCGATCTATCTTTTTTTATTTTTTAAAAAGAAGTGAATTTTCCGCGTTGCTTACAACAAACCGCTCACCACCTTCTTCGCCTCCTGCACCGGCCACTGGCTACGGTAAAGCTGACTTTCCACTATCGCAGATTCGAACAACAGGTACACATGATCTTTCACGACCTGTTTTTCTTTGGTAAGAATATCCCCCAGAAAAGCACGCAGGTCTTTCTTATGATCCTGGATCACGGTCAGCACTGCTGGATCTTTGTCCGTTGTTTCCGACAGGATATTCAGGAAAGCACATCCCCTGAAATGCTCTCTTTCATTATTATCAGCGAGGAAATCAAAGGCTAACTGAATCTTTTCCTTAGGCTTGGTGGCCTTATCTGTGAAGGCTTTTAAGCCCGCCATCCAATCCACATGACGCTGATTTAAAAATGCCAGCAGCAGGGATTCTTTGGATTCATAGTGCATATACAAACTGGCCCTGGCCACACCTGCTTCTTCTATCACCTGGTTAATACCAGTGGCGTGATACCCTTGGTTATAGAACAGGTTAGTGGCAGTTTCCAATAAACGCTGTTTCGGATCGCTTATCTTCTTTTTCATCTCACAAAGGTACAAAAAAGACAGATCGATCTATCTTTATTTCCATTTACATAAAACAGGTAAAAAAAAGGGCGACTTATATTATCTTGTCGCAGATTAATATTAATTAAACGTAAGCCGAGCATGCATTCAACATTCAGGAACCTGGTTCTTCCTTTTATTTTAATCATTTTTGTTGGTTTAACAGTACGTGGCCATGCACTCACGGCCGCCAAATACGCGGCCCTGGATGCCTGTACGCTGGCAGGTCGGGAAACTCCCCCGGACAACAGCGCCGCAGCCGCCCCTGCAGCCTTAAAATGCGAACACCTCCCTACCCCGCTGGGAATAGACGCCACTCATCCCCGCCTGTCGTGGCTACTGGCAGACAGCCGCAGTGGCGCACGCCAAACAGCTTACCTGATCCGCGTAGCAACAGACTCGCTTAAACTGGAATCAGCACCTGTATGGACCTCCGGCAAGATGAATACAGCGGACATGCTGGTAGCCTATACCGGTAAAGCTTTACAGCCCTTTACAAGATACTACTGGAGCGTGGAAGTATGGGATAAGGACGGCCACAAGTTACCCGCTACCCGTTCCTGGTTCGAAACAGGCATGGTGAACAGCAGCAACTGGAAAGGCGCCTGGATCAGTGATGACGACAATGTAAAATTGAAAGCTGCCGCCAACTTCCGAAAAAATTTCACAGCTGCTAAATCGATTCAGTCAGCACGGGCCTATATTGCGGTAGCCGGATTATATGAATTGTATATCAACGGGYAAAAAGCCGGTAACCATCGCCTGGACCCCATGTACACCCGGTTCGACCGCCGCACGCTATATGTTACCTACGATGTAACCCCACTCCTGCAACAAGGTAAAAATGCCATTTGCGTAATGCTGGGCAACGGCTGGTATAATCACCAGTCTACTGCCGTATGGAACTTCCACAACGCTCCCTGGCGCGGCAGACCCGCTTTTTGCATGGACTTGCGCATTACCTACACCGATGGCAGCGTGGAAACCATCACCACAGGGAAAGACTGGAAAACAGCACCAGGCCCTATCGTTTTCAACAGCATCTACACAGCAGAACATTATGACGCCCGCCGCGAACAACCAGGATGGAATACCGCCAACTTCGATGACCAGAAATGGCAACACGTTATTTTCCGTTCTGCTCCGTCTAAAAATATTGTCTCCCAGCAATTATATCCCATAGAAAATGTGGAAGAAATTCCGGCGGCGAATATGACCCAGCTCAACGACAGCACCTGGGTATTTGACCTCGGCAGAAACATTGCCGGCGTCAGCAAAATCCGGGTGAGCGGCGCAGAAGGCACTGTCATTAAACTCAAACATGGCGAACAGCTGGATAAAAAAGGGTTCGTGGACCTTTCCAACATAGTGGTGCATTATCGCCCTACTGATGATACAGATCCTTTTCAAACAGACATCTTTACCCTGAGCGGCAAAGGCGAGGAATCTTTTATGCCCCGCTTTAACTACAAAGGCTTTCAATATGTGGAAGTAAGCAGCAACAAACCGGTGAAGCTGACGAAGGAAAGTCTGACCGGCTATTTCATGCACAGCAACGTACCCCCTGCCGGGAAAATAAATAGCTCCGACACCATGATCAACAAATTATGGTGGGCCACCAACAACGCCTATCTCTCCAACCTGTTCGGCTATCCGACCGATTGCCCGCAACGTGAAAAAAATGGTTGGACCGGCGATGCACAGATTGCCATAGAAACAGGTCTGTATAATTTTGACGGCATCACCATCTATGAAAAATGGCTGGCAGATCATCGCGATGAACAACAACCCAATGGCGTGTTACCTTCTATTATTCCTACCGGTGGCTGGGGCTACGAATGGGGTAATGGTCCCGACTGGACCAGCACCATTGCCATTATTCCATGGAACATCTATTTGTTTTACGGCGACACTACCCTGTTATCCGTTTCCTACGATCACATACGCCGCTATGTAGATCATATCACGGAAATCAGTCCATCCGGCTTAACTACCTGGGGCCTGGGCGACTGGGTACCGGTAAAATCAAAATCGCCGGTAGAATTCACCTCCTCTGCTTATTCCTATGCAGATGCATTAATCCTGGCAAAAGCCGCGAAACTATTTGGTAATGCTGCTGACTATACGAAATACAGTACACTGGCAGCGAAGATCAAAAATGCTTTTAATGCCAAATACCTGAATACCACTACCGGTATTTATGGAGAAGGTGTACAAACAGAACAGAGTGTTGCTTTGTACTGGGGACTGGTTCCTGATAATATGAAAAGTAAAGTAGCCGCCAAACTCGCAGAAAGAGTAGCAGCAGATAACTTCCACCTGGACGTAGGTTTGCTGGGAACTAAAAGTATCCTGAATGCCTTAAGTGAAAACGGATATGCAGATGTAGCGTACAAATTAGCGGCTCAACGCAGCTTCCCTTCATGGGGCTGGTGGATCATGAATGGCGCTACCACGCTGTTTGAAAACTGGGATATCAACGCCGCCTCTGATCTGTCACGCAACCATATTATGTTCGGCGAAATAGGTGCCTGGATGTATAAAGGCATTGCCGGCATTAAACCGGATGAAGCTGCACCCGGATTTAAAAACATATTGCTGTCACCCAATTTTGTAAATGGCCTCGATCATTTTGATGCCAGCCACGAAAGTCCCTATGGCACCGTTAATTCTGCCTGGGAAAGAAAAGGCGACGCGATCAGCTACCATGTAACAGTGCCTGCAAATGCTAGTGCAGACATTTACTTTCACATCTCTCCTAAACAAAAAATATATGAAAATGATCAACCGGTGATCACACAAAACACCGACAAAGGATTACGCTATCATATTACCGCAGGAACAAAAACGTTTCAGATTAAATAAGCAGGATCCTTTCTGATAATCTCTACTCCTTTCTTTCCCGCTATGATAGCAGCATGCGCCATATTGTAGAAAAGCGAAGTTTCCAGGATACCGGGAATTTCCTTTAAACGATGATTAAGACTGTCTAATGGCGGGAAGGAACGGAACCAGATATCAATGAGCAGGTTGCCATTTTCTGTAATCACGGCCCCATCTTTTTTGTTACTCATCCGGATCACCGGATTGGCCAGTGAAAATATTTTCTTCAGTTGTTGTAGTACAAATGGTATGGCTTCCGGTATCACTTCTATCACCACCGGAAAAGTAGTATATAACTGTCCTACATATTTTGCGCCATCACCAATCAGGATAAATTTATCTGCCATAGACGCCAGCAGCTTCTCACGGGTATGTATACCACCTCCGCTTTTCAGGGCATTCAGCTGATGATCAAACTGATCGCAGCCATCAAAATAAATATCCAGTTGGGATACCTCACTGATATCTTTGGTATGAAAACCATTCTCCAGCAGGAGTTGCCGGGTATTAAAAGAAGAGGTAACCGTAGTAATACTTTTAGCCAATGTTACCTCTTCTTTCAAAAAATTAACCAGGTGCGCAATTGTAGAGCCGGCACCTAAACCGATAATTTGACCAGGTTTTATAAAGTCCATTGCTGCCTTTGCAGCCACTTGTTTCAGATCTTCCATGTCAGGATATTGAATGGCAAAGATCTGTTTTTTTTTATTATGCGATTTTTTGTCTTTCTCTGGATTATACCGTTATTCGATAGCTCATGCCTTTAGTTGTATTAAAGCTTAACACCCCGTTTTCATACTGATGAGGTACAGCTACTCCATTACGATCCTTTACCACAGCAGTTTGTGGCAACAACAATTTGCAGGCAACGCCGCTACCAGAATGGATACTTACCTCCTGCACAGTTTTGTTTTTCCAGCTAAAGTCTATCACGAAATCATTTACCGCACGCAGTCCTTTAATGCGACCGGCGGCAAACTGTTCCCCATCCGGCAGTGCAGGTAATAAGCGGATAATATTTTCTTTGCCATGGCTTTGCAACAGCATCTCTGCAATGCCTGCAGTAGCACCCAGGTTACCATCTATCTGGAAAGGCGGATGTGCGCAGAACAGGTTCGCGTACGTACCCGCGCCGGAACTCATACTGATATCGCTACCGGCCGCAGCAGGCACCCATAATTCTTTCAGCATTTTGTAGGCATGGTTACCATCACCCAAACGGGCCCAGAATGCCACTTTCCAGGCACGGGACCATCCGGTAGCACCATCCCCTCTTCTGAGCAATGTTTTCTTCGCAGCAGCAGCCATTTCAGGGGTATCCCATGGTGTAATTTCATCGTAAGGATACAAGCCGTATAACGGGGATACATGACGGTGATGCGGGTCTGCTTCTTTATAATCTTCCAGCCACTCCTGTACCCCGCCGGTAGTTGGACTGATCTGGTTAGGCGCCAGCCTGGCCAGTACTATTTTCAGACTATCGGCCCAGGCCTTATCCGTTTGCAGGATACGGGCTGCTTCCAGGTTAGCCCCCAGCAAGTCTCTGCAAATCTGCATGTCCATAGTAGGGCCCATGCAGGTTTGTCCTTCCTGCCCGTTGGGCAGTATATAAGAATTCTCGGGTGAGTTGGAAGGCGCCGTTACCAGCCACTGGTGAGAAGGCTCGGTAATCAGAATCTCTTTAAAAAAGGTGGCCGCCCCTTTCAATACCGGGTATATTTCCTGCAAAAACTTTTTATCATTGGTATACTGGTAATGTTTCCAGAGATGGGAAGCTACCCAGGCGCCACCGGTTAATGCTGATCCCCAGCTGGCTCCTTCACCGGGAGAGGTGAATCCCCAGGGATTGTTGATAACGTGTGCCATCCAGCCATTGGCTTTATAATAGGTGCGGGCGGTACGCTCACCGTATTTGGACATTTGCGAAGCCAGGGTAAATAACGGCTGGTGACAGTCGGACAGGTTGGTGACTTCTGCCGGCCAGTAGTTCATTTCCACGTTAATGTCGAGGTGATAATCGCCATTCCAGGGTGTCTGGTATTCTTCTGCCCAAAGTCCCTGCAGATTAGCCGGCATGCCGCCGTTACGGGAAGAGCTGATGAGCAGGTAACGACCAAAATTAAAGTACAGCGATACCAGCGAAGCATCTTTTTCGCCCTGCTGCAAACGTTGCAGGCGATCGATGGTAGACAAGCCTTTTACCGCATCGTTGCTGTTATCCGTGAAGGAAAGCTGACAACGGTTAAAAAAGGAAGTATAGTCTTTTACATGCGACTGTACCAGTGCCGGCCAGGATATCGTGGCTGCTTTTGTAATATCTGCCACTGTTTTCGGCAGCGGATCCGGTCCCGGTGTTTCCACATTGGGCCAGTTCATATTGGTGCGGGCAGCGATCAGCAAAATACATTCATCTGCGCCGTTAATCGTTAGTTGATCTTTGCTTTCTTTTCTGGTACCACCTTTGGAAATCACTTTCAGTACAGCGGCATATTTTACGCCGACATCTCCATTGCCTCCGTTTAAGGTCCCGCTCATGGTTAATGCACCATTCAGGAGGTTGATATTGGCCCGTTCTTTACGATATAATCCTGTGGTAAACGACAGGCTGCCAGGTTTGCTGGCCACCAAACGTACCACCGTTACCTGCTGCGGGGCAGATACCAATACTTCTTCTTTATATGCTACGCCATTCCGCTCCCAGCTCAGGGTGCTGATGGCACTATCCAGCTTCAGCTGACGCTGATAATTACGTACAGCCGACACCGTGTCTTTCCATTGAATGAAAAGATCGCCCAGCGTTTGATAGCAACCAAATTTAACATTGGCGCCGTTACCACTGCCGGAACCCGGGCCCTGGCAGATAAAATACTGCTGCAACATTTTCTGCGCCTCAATATTTTTACCCTGCAATAACAGTTGCTGGATTTGCGGCAGGTAGGCCCCCGCTTCTTTACTATCTGCGTCCTGGATGCCGCCAGTCCACATAGATATTTCATTTAATACAATACGCTCTCTGTTTGTATTTCCAAATACCATGGCCCCTAAACGTCCATTGCCCAAGGGGGCAGATGCCGTAAAATGACGGGCTGGTTCGTTGAAACGTATGGTTACATCAGATTGCGCTGACAACGTCAATGCGCCCAATAAAAGTGCAGTTTGTAGTGTGGAATATAGCTTGCAGTTCATATGCATCAAGATATATAAAATAATGTTGCAGCGGGAACGGGAAAGGCGAATTGCGAATTAGCCATTAAAAAATGTGAATTATGTATCGGAAGCGGATTTTGTCTTTATTCAGGATTACTCTTCCGCTACCGTAATTTCATATCGGCTGGCGTTGTGCAGGGGATGTACGGGCCGGTCCGTACGGGCTCCCCAGGAGTCCGTGAAACAAGCCCCGAAATAAAAGATCAATGAGGAATAAAACATAAACAACAGTAGTAAAACGATAGATGCCGAAGCGCCATAGATGCTGTTGATACTGCTATAGGTGAGCATTACCTTCAGGATAGCTTTACCGATATTAAAAAGGATACTGGTTACCAATGCGCCGGTGATCCCTACTTTCCACTGCGGGCGTCCATCCGGTAAAAAATTGAAGACCAGGAAAAACCAAATGGTAACGATGATGATAGAGATAACGTAATTGAGTGCACTGTCATAATAAATACCCAACGCCGGTACATACAGCGTAACGTACTTGCCCAGAAAAATGCGGGCTGCTTCGGCTACCAGGTCAATGATAAATAATATGCCGGCAAAAATAATGACCAGCACCGCTTTCAGCCGGGACAACATGATCTGACCGAAGTTCTCTTTGTGAATAGCTCTTACTTTCCACAATTCATTGAGCGAACCTTTAATAATTTTAAAGAGTGTGGTGGCTACAAATAGTAAAAAAATAAAACCGCAGATGGCGATAATCCAGTTTTGTGCAATGCTCCGGAACGCCCTCAGCGTTTGCAGGATAGCCTCCGTAGTTTCTACACCAAACATACCTTCCAACTGTACCATCAACCGCTTACCGGGATGTTGTATCCGGAAAATAATACGTAACAGTTGTATGATAATAATAAGAATGGCAGGCAAAGCAAATGTGGTAAAAAATGCCGTTGCTCCTRCCATACGCAGTGGGTCATTCGCTTGTAGCTCCTTATATGCGTCTTTAAAAGAAAGCAGAAATAACTGCCAGCGGGGTAAAATTTTCTCTGTTGTAACCGTTTCCATGCCTACCCGATTAAGGCCCAATTTACTGATTAATTTCCTTCAGCGCTCATTACGCTGATATTGATTATTGGGTCATCATTAAAAAATGTAAAATCCGGTAGCGGAATCCGTATTTTTGTGATGCATGAATGCGCACATATACATACCAAAAAATGATTTACGTGAAGCCATCGATTATATCTGGTATCATGAGGCCGCAATTGTGCAATTAAAAGCCTATAACATTCCCTTTCTGCACCAGGAGCTGATTATTAATTTTGGAGCACATCTTTCTATTACTAATCAGCAGCAGCAAAGATTTAGTTATCCCCGCGCCGGTGGCCTCACTGGTGTGCTTTCCCAGCCTACCGTTACCAGGGCACAGGGGCATTATGCCGCACTCGGTATTATGCTGAAGCCATTTGGCCTCTATCGTCTATTTAGTTTTTCTGCTGCAAAATTAAACCGACAACCACTAACACTACAAGCCATTTGGGGAGAGGCAGCGCAGCCTTTAATCACAGAACTGGAAGCAACGCCTGCTCCCACGGAAAAAATCCGTGTCCTGGAAAAATTCCTGTTGCACATGGCCCGGCCTCATATTATTCCAGAAGAAATCCTGGCCCTGCAACAGCAACCATCCTTGCATAAAGGATCTATCAAATCACATATTTCCGATAAACTGATTTCTTTTAAAAAATATATTCAAACCAGTGGCACCATTCTGGGCATGCCGCCGAAAAAATATACACAGCTCTCTTTGGTGAATGCCGCAGTGACACAAATAGCAGCTGCACCAGAAACGCCGTTAACCACGGTGGCTTATAATAATGGGTTTTATGATCAGGCGCATTTTATCCGCGTGTTTAAAGCATTTGCCGGGATGACGCCGTCCGCATACAGATCAGCGGTGAGGGAACAACGGGTGCATGCGACCTTTCCGAATACGATATTTATGTAATCCCGCGGTCATTTATAAATGCCAGGTGTTCATCTATCAGATCAAAACGGTAGTCAAACCGGGTCTCCATCAAATCTACCCGGATGTCCACTACATTCAATTTCAACTCCAATGCTTCCAACATATTGCTCATCGTATTCAATTGGGCCAATACCTGCTGCCATCCTGAAAGATCCATATCCTTAAAATTTCTCAAAAATAATATCTTGCCGGACACGAAAAACCATTGGTACAGATATTTTTTATCACCCTATCATCTCTCACAACCATTTCTCACACTTACTTTCCACTAATCAAAACAACTGGAAATTTTGTACAATTTTCCTATCGTCCAATACCTCACCTTCGTAAAAAACATGCGGAAAATCAAAATCTATACTGCGGTCAGCCTGGACGGATACATTGCTACCAGGGAAGGAAAAATAGAATGGCTCACCGGATTCCCCAATCCCGAGGGAACCGACTACGGTTATGCGGAATTCCTGGCTACTATCGACACCACGCTGATGGGTAACAATACGTATAAAGATGTACTGACACTCAGTGAAACATACCCTTACCCTGATAAAACCAATTATGTTTTTACACGCGATAGCATACATGTGAATACGGAGTTTGTGCAATTCATTAGCAGAGACATCATTGAATTTGTAGCCGGGCTGAAAAAAGCGGACGGGAAAGATATCTGGCTGGCAGGAGGCGGACAGCTGAATGGTGCGCTATTACGGGCAGACCTGATAGATGAAATGATCCTCCATGTAATACCGGTGGTATTGGGAGATGGGTTACCGTTGTTCGGTGGAATACCGATGGAAAAAGTGTTTAAGCTAAGCGCTACCAAAACTTACAGCAGCAGCGTGCTGGAACTGCACTATAAAAAAGCAGCTCACTAAAATAACAAAGATGTTTGTGTGGAGCGTTGCCGCTCCACACAAACATCTTTTACTTCGCCACCATCTGCGCTTCTCCTCGGCCAAATGACCAACCAGCCAAATCATTTTCCACCAGGATAATCACTACATCATCCGCACTCACGGGCGTAGCAGCCGCTATGCGGGTGGCAATACTTTTATATAATGCCTGCTTCTGTTCCACCGTTCTGCCGGCTCTTGCAGTAATGCGTATATACATCAGGTTGTCTGTGTGCGGCACATCAAAGTAGCTGTCCGGGTACAGGATATCTCCTGGCTGCATGGTATGGATTACCTGAAAATAGTCATCTGCGGGGATGTTGAAATGTTCCTCCAGGCTTTGATGTACCGAAAGGGAAATATCTTTTTTATTGGCAGCGGTGAGATGATGACCGAGATAAATTTGTACGAAAGGCATAATTTATTTTTTAATGATGATAGCAGGTTGATCTTTCTTTAACAGGTAAACCGCTACAAACGTGGCTGGTTTGTCGTCCTGTGCATTTTTGAAGAGGGTGATTTCCCTACCGGCGGTTTCGCGGAAAGCATCGCCGGCATGCAGCAGCACCGCAGCTTCTCCGGCGGGCTGATACAATATTTCACCGGATACAATATAACCATACACCTCACATGGATGATGATGTACCGGGGCACCCTGTCCGGGTGCAAAAGTGATTTCATCCATCCGTACTTCCTCTACGGTGGTTGCCGGTAGTATTTGCTGTAACAGTTGTTTACGTGCGGGCGGAGTTTGTGCCGCAGCGCTGCCTGTTGTTAATACGGACATGATGAATAGTAATTTTTTCATACGAAAGAATATTTCACCACAAACTTACCAACCTTTAATACATTTGCAATATTGAAACATTTAACACCACACTTTAATAAAACTAAACTATGATAACAGACCTGCTGGAACTCGATTTGCTGCGCACCTTTGTGCTGGCGGTGGATCTGGATAGTTTTGCCCGGGCGGCAGACCAGGTGGCCCGCTCCCAGTCTGCCGTGAGCCTGCAAATGCAGCGGCTGGAAGAAATCACGGGACAGCAGCTGTTTTTGAAGCAGGGCCGGGGCTGGCGGTTAACCGCTAATGGAGAAATGCTACTCGGCTATGCGCGGCAGATGCTGGAGATCAACCAACAGGCTATTACCGCGCTAACGGCTACACATATAGCAGGAAGAGTAAGACTGGGACTACCGGCAGATTTTGCAGAGAGTGGCCTTCCCGTAGCGCTGGCCCGCTTCGCCGCCATACATCCGCAAATGGAAATTGAAGTCACACTGGAACGACAAGCAGTGCTGGCAAAGCTCCTGCAGAGTGGCAAACTCGATGTCATCATCTCCTTTGGAAAAGATACGCCCGAAGATGCCCTGCCAGTAGGCACCCTTCCTATCCGGTGGATAAGTGGTACCATTAGTACAGCAGCATTACAGCAACCTTTACCGCTACTACTGTTTGAAGCCCCTTGCCTGTTCCGCACTACCGGGCTGGCAGCACTGGAAAAAGTGAAACGTACCTGGCGCCCTGCACTCACCAGCGGCAGCGTAGCAGGTATGTGGGCCGCCGCCCAGGCAGGACTGGGTATTACTATCCGTACCGAAATAGGCATGCCGGCAGGCTGTATCGCATTAACGCCCTCCAGCGGCTTACCTCCTTTGCCGGATGTTGCAGTGTTTATGCTCACGCACAAAAAAACGCCTTCTCCGGCGGTTAAACGGCTGATCGATATCCTGCATGAAACCATCACTGCACAATTGCATGACATTCGTAAACGGGCCAGAAAGGGCTCTAAATAAGGTGGCTACATGTGTAGATAGGTGCATAAAAAAGTCCTCCGGAAAACCAGAGGACCGTGTCAATATTCATCATCCTTTACAAAGTAATTTCCTGTACCGGCGAATAGATCATATCTTCTACACCGGCAATTTTTAACCCTACACGGGCAAAGACTGTTTTCTGTTCGGGCACCGTTGCAGGTACATCTACCTGTAAACTGATACCCGCAGGATCCGTAATACTGCCACCATTCAGGTCCTTCGTGGCGATACTGTTGCGCCCATCCACAAACTGCGTTTTACACACATAGAGCGATACCCGCTCAATATTACGGGCATTCGCATCTTTAATGATCTGCTCTGCCGCGAACGTCGCGGTCAGCTTTCTGCCGGTGGCAACAAACTTCGGCGTGCGGATCATATAGTAAGGCAATACTTCTATATCACGTGTGAGACTACCCGAAATTGTTAACGGAATAGTATCTGAATTGGTGGTTTTATCCGTCAGCGAACGAAATGGCCCCTGCGCAGCAGGAATAACCAGCTTGTACGCCGCATCAAATAATAAGGCTGAAAATTTACCATCCTGACTTACACTAACGTTAATAGGCGTACGCTTTCCCCAACCCGGCTCCCACAATTCAAAATACACATCGTTGTAACTTACATTCACCGGTTCTCCCTGGTATACCAGTCTCCCACTGAATGTACTGGCAGGCGCTTTATAATTATCTTTTTTGCAGGAAGTTAAAAAGATGCCTGCCAACATGAATAAAGTATACTGAATATTAGTTCTCATAATACATCGTTTTACTGGTTGGGATTCTTCACAATTTTAGGATTGTTGTTCCTGATATCATCTCCGATAGCCGCATAATAATTACCGAGGCGGAATAAATGTGCGGAGGTAACGGCACCTGGTAATACCTGTTTAAAAACGTACTTGCCATTATTGGGACTTCCCGGGTCATATACTTTATACGGCCACAAAGCAAATACCCTGGTGCTGGACTCATCACTTTTTCCTGGCTGTGTGGTCAGGTTGGTCTTTACCCCATTCCACACTTTATGCGCCAAACGCCAGCGCTTCATATCCCAGAACTCATGCCCTTCAAAAGCCAGTTCTACTTTTCTTTCATGTACAATCCGGTCGAAAGTAATATCTGCGGCTGTCAATGGAATTTTAAACCCTGCCCGTTCACGTACCTGATTCATATAACCGGCGGCTACATCGCGCTGTCCCAGTTCAAAGGCTGCTTCTGCCGCATTCAGCAATACTTCCCCATAACGATACCTGATCCACCATACCTCACTCTGTGTACCAATGCGGCCCGAACCTACGGTAGGGTCCATATACTTCCGGATAATAAAACCAGACTGCGCACTGAACTCAAGATTATTAACCGGCCCATCGTAACCTACTACCTGCACATCCGGACCATTCGGCTCCAGCTTTCCCTTAGCTCCGAAATTATCTCCGGTGATGATCTTTCCGTCTTTCAACATATATCCTGCCCAAATATCTACTTTCTTGTCTTTAAATTCAGCGCCGGGCAAAATAACGGTCGCGGCTAAACGTGGATCTCTATTGGCAAACAGGTCCAGTGGATCATTATAATATACATAGCCTCCACTTGCTGCGTTGGTGGGCAATGGCGCAAAAGTATTATCGAGTAATTCAAACGACTGCACCAGGTTCAACGATGGATTTAAGCGGCCGCCCTGCTGCTCTTCCGCATTGGAACGTGGCTGGCTCCATAACGTCCATGGCTGCACTCTTCCGCTTTGCAGTTTAAAATCCTTTGCAAAAATCACTTCAGGATTTGATCCTTTATCGATAAAGAGACTGATAAAGTTTTGCGTAAGATTATCACTGTTCTTTTTATACAGGGAGTAAGTACCACTGCTGATCAGCTCCTGTGCTGCCTTCAGCGCTGTAGTGTAATATCCGTTGGCGGCGGAGGCAGGGATACCTACTTCTCCCCCTGGTAAAGTTACCTGCGGCGTTGTAACACCATATTTTGCAATAGCACCTGCATACAATGCAGCCCTTACCTTGGTAGCTAATGCCAGGCCCACGGTAGCGCGGGTTTTGCTAATCGGACTAACGGGCAGGTATTTCTTCACGGTATCCATTTCACTGATCACGAAATCATATATTTCAGATTCCTTTGCCCGCGGATGCTGCAGGTAAGCAGGGTCACCTTCATAATTATATTCCATAGGCTTTAGCACCAGTGGTACGCCTCCTACTCTTTTTACCTCTTCAAAATATACCACGGCTCTCAGGTAGCGTGCTTCTGCAATAAACCGGTTCTTTACATCTGCTTTCAGCTTGGTGGAAGTACCACATTTTTCGATGAAAATATTCAACTCCCTGATATAGGCATAGTCCCAATAAGTAATTTCTCCGGTATTCCTGGCTATCATCCCCGGAAATACATAATCATACTCCGTAGTGCCATGCCGCCAGTACTGTCCGTTCTCTGAAGCAAACGCTTCGTCAAATCGTGCAAATTCACCCCAGTTATCTATGGTTTGCGTCACCATAGAAGGAATGCCTGTGGCGTTGGCATCAGTCTGACGATCCGGATACCGGTCATACAAATCGGCCAACACAGACAGTATTAATCCTTCATCATTCCATAGCTGATCATTCTGCAATACATTGGAAGGTGCAACACTGAGGAAATCTTTATCATTACACCCTGCATTTACAGCAAATACAGCCAGACATATATATAACAAACTCTTTTTCATAACGATTCTATTTATTACTTAAAAAGTAAGGTTCAGCCCAATATTCACCAGCTTATTCTGCGGATACTGCAACCCGTTTTCATCCGTTATCTCCGGCTCTATACCCAGGTCCTTCACATTATCCAATGAAAACAGGTTATAGGTGTTGATATATATCCTGGCCTTCTTAAACTTCACTCTGTCGAGCAGTTTTTGGGGAATGGAATAACCCAGTTCCATGGTACGCAGCCGTATATAATGCACATTATGCAACCAGAAAGTAGACGCTTTGTTGTAGTTACTGTGATCTCCTTTATTGAATCGTAAAGGCGGATTTTTTCCGGGTATCCATTTACTGTTTACATCAAAAGGATCTTCCCGATGCCAACGGTCATCATAAAACTGTTTCAGCAGATTACCTCCATTCTGGAAAGGCCATCTCATTTCCCAGTTTTGATTATACGAATACATAGAGCCACCGGAGAAGTCGGCTGCAAAATCAAATCCATTCCATCTTACCCCCAGGTTAAAACCAAAGTTCACCGTAGGATTACCCGTTGTCTGGTATCCGATGGGTCTTTCATCATAACCATCAATCACATTATCACCGTTTAAATCCTTATAAATAATATCACCAGGCAACAATGTTTTGTTTCCCTTTCCATCTACGTTAACAGGATACTTATTGATCTCTTCCTGAGACTGGAACTGCCCGATGGCTTCATATCCCCAGTAAATATTATTCCACCTGTTTTCAATAGAAGAGCGGTAATGATCCAGTGAATTACCCCATACCGGTTTATAAGATTCCAGGAATTTACTCCTTGAATAAGACACGTTACCACCAACCACAAAATTCACTTTACCTACATTGGCAGTATAGGCAGCAGAAAATTCTCCGCCTTTCTGCTGATCACTGTTTACGTTTTCATCCGGTAAACTGTAGCCGAGTTCACTGGGCACCAGCACATCATACTTGCGGCCACGAAGCCCGGAACGTTTACGGTTAAAGAAATCGAGGGAGCCGTATACTTTACCATTCCACAACTGGTAGTCGAGCCCCACATCCGCGATCTTGCTGACAAACCAGGAGAGGCGGTTATTAGGTACGCCTTTATCACGGGAACCTTTAATTACAGTACCATCCAGTATCACGGTAGAAGTAGCATAGGTATATCCAGGGAGGTAATCGTATGCCCCTATACCAATATCATCATCACCCAGTTCTCCATAAGAACCACGGACTTTCAATTCCGTGAGGATGCTATTACTACCTAACCATTTCTTGAAGAACGATTCTTCCGTCAACCGCCATCCGGCAGAAACAGAAGGGAAGAAGCCCCACCTTTTATCCGGTGCGAATTTCCAGGAGCCGTCATAGCGTCCGGCGACTTCCAGGAAATACTTATCGCTGAAACAATAGTTAAAACGGCCGATGTAGCCAATCCGCGCTTCGGTCCAGTCGGCGTCATTGTAGGTGTCCATATCAGAAAACTGGATCAATGGCAGCACATTGCTTTTAGGCACGGCATGCACCCATACATCCAGTTCCCGGCGTTTAATTCTCTCTGACACGAAAGTAGCGCCAATGGTATGTTTGCCGAAGGTATTGTTATAGTTCACCTGTCCCTGCAGTACATTCTCCAGCACCTTATGCGTACCGCGTTCGCGCCATGGATTGGAGCTACCACCTGTACGTTCATAGGTATCATTGTCTGCATGATAGGTATACGTGTCGTACGTATATTCGTGGCCGTTCATCAGCTTGTCCGCGTAGTAATAGGAATACATGCCTTTTAAGGTCAGTCCCTTAATGGGTGTTTCGTAGGTGCCATTAAAGTTGGTTTGCAGCACTCGCCAGTCTTCGGTCCAATAGCCGGAGATGGCTTTGGATTGTACCGCCCAGTTCTCCGTATTATGGCCAATATCATTAGGATATAATGGGTTGTCGTTCGCATACGGTCTTTCTGTAGGTCTGTTACGAAACAGCGCAAAACGTGGCGCCCAGTAGTCATCTCCGCCGGGTACTCCGGGGTTATCCCGTTCCTCAATACGTCCGTTGATCTGTACCCCTACCTTAAGCCGTTTGGTGATTTTAGCATCCACATTACTTTGGATGTTGGTGCGATTAAAATCAAATTCCCTTCCCAATACAGACTTCTGATCCAGGCGGGTAACAGACAAATAATAGTTGATATTTTCCGATCCACCGGTGGCGTTTACGTTGATGGAATGCTGCGGCGCATTTTTCTTTATGATGAAATCGTACCAGTCAAAGCTCTGGTATCCTTTTTCCGTACCGGCTTTCCATTTCTCCAGTTCTGCTTTGGTGATATCTGTTCTGGGATCTTCGGCATTCATTTCCGCATCTGCTTTACCCAACATCCATTCATAAGCGTTCACTGTTTTAGGAAACCGGGACCAGTTTTGCCATCCCGTATATGCGTCAACGTTAATAGCGTTACCACTACCTGGTTTTCCTCTTTTGGTAGTAACCACTACCACGCCATTCGCCGCCCTTACGCCATAAATGGCGGCAGAGGCGTCTTTCAGGACGGTGATACTTTCTATATCATTAGGGGAAATATTATTGAACTGACCTGCATCTTTCTGAATACCATCAATTACATACAGGGCGTTACCAAAATTACGGATTTGAATATTGGCGCTGGCACCAGGTCTGCCGTCCGGCATACGGAAAGAAACACCAGGTATTTTACCCGCCAGTGTAGCGCTTACTGTAGAAGCATGTACTCTTTCCAGGTCTTTACTGGTAACACCGGAAATAGCACCGGTAACAGATTCCTTTTTCTGGGTGCCATAACCTACCACAATTACTTCACCTAGTCCTTTGCTATCTGTGAGCAACCGCACATTCACTTCTTTTTTTTCTCCTACTGGAATTTCCTGCTTTATATAGCCAACAAATGAAAACACCAGGACCGCATTTTTGTCTGGTACAGAAAGCTGGTAGCTACCATTTGCATTCGTAGATGTCCCCCTGGCGGTACCTTTTATGCTGATCGTGACACCAGGTAGCGCAGCTCCCTGCTCATCTGTTACCTTACCGGTAATGTTAATATCTGTGGGAGCTCCGTGCGCCATGAGCGAAGCAAAGAGCAGGTATACTGTTAAGTGCAGGCATGGGCCGGCCAGTATTACTTTCCGGATCAGATCCCGGATACGTAATCGTTTTTTCATAACTATTTTTTGTGGTCTTTTAAATTTATCAGGCTTACATAACTGTTTCTTTGGTTGATGGTGCTATCTTCTTACTTTACTACGGGGAATGCTACTATTCTTACCTTGGTACAACCATATGGTACCAGGGTGATTATTTCTTCTTTATCACTTACTTTGCCTTTGTATACGCCATTTCTATCAGTAACGGGTTGAGGTGCTACATCATCCACCAGCTTCCATTCCGGATTCTTTTTACCGGTAGTGGTAATAGTAAGGGGTGCATGCTCCAGGTTCCATACAAAATCTGCTGTTACCGGTTTTATATTATTTACCTGCAGATATTGCGCAGGTGACTGAATAACTTTTTCAGGAATACCATAATTCCAGTCGTCTTTGGGATGGTGTTTCTTCCCATCCGTCACCTTTTCCTCCCAGCCAGCCATTATCGTTTTTCACCTTATTATATACTTCATCGAGGTGACCGGTGCTGCCATCCCGCATGATCTCCAATTGATGGCGCAGCCATCCTGTGGCTTTACAGCTCCCAGTGGCAATGCTTTGTATGCCGGCGTTACATATGCGTTTGTGTCAGCCCTGGCGCCCGGCGAATGCATAGCATCCGCCGGGATAATACCAACCCAAAAAGCAGAAAGAATAAATAAGCCTGTAGACTTTCGCTTTCTCATTCTTATGGTTTTAAGGTGACCAAAGCCGGGTTATACAATTTCTGATGAACGGCCTTCAATTTTTCCAATGGCATCTTCTGCACTTTCCGGTCATACGTCATTAAGCCGTTTGTTTCTACTTCCACATCTGTGGTTTGTGTATATACTGCAGCTGACAATCCCTGTCTGATCAACGTTTCCAGTCTGTCGGTAAAACCACTGTAACGTTTAAAAAGATCTTCCGCATTTTTGAAGCTCTGGTATCCCCAGTTATCTTTCTGCTGCCATACGTGATCGTTCACCGGCAATCCCAGTCCACCGAATTCACCCAGTACAATAGCGCGTTTATCACCATACACTGCCGGATCCGGCATAGCTGGTTCCGGATAGTTATGCAGATCGATGATATGTCCTACAGGATAGAAGTTACCTCCACTGGCGGTATTCACCAGGCGGGAAGGATCTTTCTGCATGGTCCATTGGGCAATGTCCATGGTTTTAAACTGTCCCCATGCTTCGTTGAAAGGGGTCCATACCACAATAGAAGGATAATTATATAAATGATCGATGATGGCATTCCATTCTTTTCTGTAGTAGCCTTCTGACTCAGCGGAGCGTTGCTGATCCGAACCACGGTCAATTACACCCGGACGGGGTTCCCAGCCGTTCCCAAGGTCGCCGCTTGGCATATCCTGCCATACCATGATGCCTAACTGATCGCAGTAGTAATACCAACGTGCCGGCTCTACTTTGATATGTTTGCGGATCATATTAAAGCCCATTGCTTTGGTTTGCACAATATCAAATTTCAATGCTTCATCTGTAGGGGCAGTATATAATCCGTCAGGCCACCAGCCCTGATCCAATGGACCAAACTGAAATACAAAACGATTGTTTAGCAACATGCGTTCCGTACCGTTGGCATCTTTTCCAATAGAAGATTTGCGCATCGCGAAGTAACTCTTTACCTCATCGATCACTTTTCCTTTACGTATAACCGTTAACTTTAGATCATAAAGGAAAGGAGATTCCGGTGACCATAGTTTGGGCGATGCGATTTTTAATACGGTGTTTTCGCCACTCATCACACTTTCGGCGATTTTGGCACTGCCATCAAAAGCGGTTACTGTGACTACATCTCCGGCTTTTGCATTTTGTATATTGGCATTTATCGTCAGGCTTTCCTGGTCAATATCCGGTGTTTGTTTGGTTCCTGCTATATAAGTATCGGCTACCGCTTCCACCCATACTGTTTGCCATATGCCTGTTACCGGTGTATACCAGATACCTTCCGGTCTCTTCACCTGCTTACCTCTTGGCTGTACGCCCTCATCGGTAGGATCCCATACACGCACTACGATATCCTGCTTCCCTTTTTTCAGCAGGGCAGTAATATCCAGGGTAAAAGGATCAAAACCACCTTCATGATTGCCTGCTTCCTGACCGTTCACGTATACGGTAGTACGCCAGTCTACTGCACCAAAATGCAGCAGTACTTTTTTCCCCTGCATGCCGGAAGGCAGTGTAAGCGAGGTGTTATACCATAATACATTGTCTTTCCCCACATTACGTCCTACACCGGAAAGTGCAGATTCTACAGCAAAGGGTACCAGTATCTGTCCGTCCCATGCAGTGGGCTTATCTTCATTTTTAGGTTTAATGGCATAATTCCACAATCCATTCAGATTTTTCCAGTTGCCGCGTACCAGCTGTGGGCGTGGATATTCAGGCAAGGTGGTAGTAGGAGTTACCTGTTCACTCCAGGAAGTCGCAATTTTTCCCGTAACCATTTTCCACGCTTGCTGTTGTGCCGACACGGCATTCCATCCAAGTCCGAGCGCAAGTGCAAAAATTAAGTGTGTTTTTTTCATATGTATACTTAAAGTGATTTTATTCTCCTGAAGGATTTTTAATAGCGGTATTTATCTTTACCGGCAGGCCAAAGTCCGGACTCCCATCGGCTTTCCAGTTGACCCGTTGCATACGTGGATTTCTGCGCTGTCCGCAGCCCTCTCCTGCTTTGGAATTGGCGTGATAGATGATCCAGTCCTCTTTTCCATCCGGTGATTTAAAAAAGCCATTATGCCCCGGTGCGTAAGCGCCGTTTTCCGGTTTACTTTGCAGCACAGGTTCGGCAGACTTCGTCCAGCTTTGCGGTTGCAGCGGGTCTGCACCATGTTTGAGCTGCATGATACCCAGTGCATAGTTTTCTGTCCAGCAACCGCAGGCGGAAAAGATGAGGAACACTTCTCCCTTTGCATTCTTCAGTATTTCCGGTCCTTCATTTACGCCATTCTGTTCCCATGAATACTGTGGCGCAGCTATTTCCACTCTCGGAGATGTCAGTGTCCAGGGATTAGCCATGCGGGCGATGTATAATCGTTGCACCATATCTTTTCCATTATGCCCACTCCAGATAAAATAGTTTTTGCCTTTATGAGTAAAAATGGTACCATCTATAGCAAAGTAATTGGCTGCGGTATCCCTGATTTGTCCTTTATCTGTCCAGGTACCGGTAGTAGGATCTTTAGCGGTATTTTCCAGCACAAAGGTATGCTGCGGATGTATACTGTCTGACGATCCTGCGGTATAATACAGGTACCATTTATTATTCAGACGATGTAACTCCGGCGCCCAGATATCCCTGGCATTAGGGCCTTTGGCTGGTGGTGTCCATATCACCACTTCCTTTGTTTGCCCAAGGGCAGACATCGCAGCAGTTTTACGTATCACCAGGTTATGGCCGGTGGTGTTTAAATAATAGTATATCCCATCCTGTTGTATCACCCATGGGTCAGGACCGCTCCCCAGCAAAGGATTGGTAAAAACACCGCTGGTATCAGGCCGAGCCGCGTGGCAAAGGCTGCTGACCAGTAACAGGCATAGCAGCGAAAGTAGTTGGCTACTTTTCATAACATGGATTTAGAAAATGGCCTATATAAGCGTAAAAATCACGCTTAAATCTATTCTCCAAAGAAAACACTTCCTATCGTTACTTGTTTGCCAATTTATCTCAATCTTTCTCTTTTTTGTATCAATTTAGGAGATGGACACAGGGAATGAGCTTTTAGCTAAAAAACTGTTAGTTTTAGCTTTTACAATCCGGACGGGACCAGATGATAAAAGTCAGATACTATATTTTACTGTTGCTGGTGAGCAAAACACTTTATAGCCAGGAAGCCAACTTCATTCACTACCAGGTAGAGAACGGATTGTCTCATAACGCGGTTATTTGTACACTACAGGACCGGCAGGGCTTTATGTGGTTTGGCACCATGTATGGCTTAAATCGGTTCGATGGCTATACATTCCGCGTATTCCGCAGATCAAACGAACCGGGCAGCCTGGGAGCTAATTTTATACTCAGTCTTTTCCAGGATGATAACGGGCTGTTATATGTAGGAACAGATAAAGGCGTGTATGTATACGACCCGCACAGTGAACAATTCCGCGAGTTAAACAAAAGAACAAATGGAGACATACACAGTATTACCAAAGATACACAGGGCGATATCTGGATCACGTCCAGCGGGCGGCTATTCCGTTACCAGACAGCTACAGACAGTTTGTATGATGTTCCCGGTTTCCGGGATGTATCGTCCATTTGTATGGGGAGTGATGGCCAGTTGTGGGTAGCATCTTCCGAAGGAAAAATAGGTGTATATGACAGGCATAAAAATGCAATGATCAGCTATTCCCTCTTTGATCATTCTCCGAAAAGCAGTACGTTTTGGGTACAAAAAATTGTAGCTATCGGGAAAGACTCCATCTGGGTCTGTACCAATACACAGGGCGTTAAATTATTTGATACACACACACGTACTTACAAAGATTTTTTCTCTACCGCACCTGATCATACAGAAATATTTGCGCGGGATATTATTCAACGAACCCGTGATGAATATTGGGTAGCCACAGAATCGGGCATCTATATTTATCATCTTCAAAGCGGGGAAATCATCAACCTGAAAAAAAAATACAACGACCCTTATTCTTTATCAGACAATGCAGTATATAATTTTTGTAAAGATAAAGAAGGTGGAATATGGGCGGGTACTTACTTTGGCGGCATCAACTATTTTCCGCAGCCCTATACTTCTTTTGAAAAATTTTTCCCGCAAACAGGTATTGCCTCCCTCAGTGGCAATGCCGTAAGAGAAATCCACAACGATCGTTACGGCCATCTATGGATAGGGACAGAAGATGGAGGTCTGAATAAATTCACGCCCGCTACCGGTGAGTTTCGTAATATAAAAACACTTCCACCGCCACAAAGTGGCTTATCACATAACAATATCCATGGATTGCTGGTTACCGGAGATTCTTTGTGGATAGGCACTTTCGAACATGGACTGGATATCATGGATATTCCCAGCGGTAAATTTATCCGGCATTACAATGCCGGCAGCCAGCCACATGAACTACACAGCAATTTTATTTACTGTATGCTGCGTACCAGTAGTGGCGATATCCTGATATGCACAACGAGGGGATTATATCAGTATAACCGTGAACGTGATGATTTTGATACGGTGACCGAAGCGCCGGATTATATATTTTATACCGCGGTGTTTGAAGACAATGAAGGCACTATCTGGCTGGGCACTGTAAGAGATGGACTATATTATTATAACCGCCGCACYGGTAAAAAAGGAGTCTATCTGCATGATCCAGCCAATCCGCATAGTGTGAGTAACAACCGCGCCAACAGGATCTTTCAGGATAGTCAGCATCGCCTGTGGCTGGCGACAGACGATGGTCTTTGTTTGTTTCATCCGCAACAAAATAATTTCACCACCTACGATACCCACCAGGGTTTCCTGAGCAATATGGTGTTCAGCGTCCTGGAGGATAAGCGCGGACAGCTGTGGGTGACCACGTCCAAAGGGCTGGCGTGTTTTTCTCCGGCGACGGAGAAGGCAGTTGTTTTTACGAAAGCCAATGGATTACTAAATGATCAGTTCAACTATAATTCCGTTTACCAGGATAGCAGTGGCAATATGTACTTTGGTGGCGTAAAAGGCATGATCCGTTTTAACCCGGATCATTTCCTGCATAATAGCTTCCTGCCACCTGTATACATTACCGGTTTCCAGGTATTTAACAAAGAAGCACAGGTAGGTGATATCCTGAAAAAGTCGGTATCATTTACCGACACAGTAGTATTGTCGCATGACCAGTCATCATTCAGTATTGACTTTGCGGCACTCAGTTACACATCCCCGGAGATGACGGCCTATGCGTATATGATGGAGGGGCTGGACAAAGACTGGACCTATTTAGAAACCAACCGTAAAGTCTATTTTACCAAACTATCTCCCGGCACTTATCGCTTTATGGTAAAAGCAGCCAACAGTGGCGGCAGCTGGAGTGTATCGCCACGGATACTTTTCATTAAAATATTGCCTCCTTTCTGGGCCAGCTATTGGGCATATGCGGTGTATGCGATCCTGCTGTGCAGTATTATTTATGGCATTATCCGCTGGTACCATCAACGGGCATTACAAAAACAAAACAGATTACTGGAATTACTGGCACATGAAAAAGAGAAGGAAGTGTACCAGGCCAAGATAGAGTTCTTCACTCACCTGGCGCATGAAATACGGACGCCGCTCACGCTCATCAAAGGGCCTATGGAAAAGGTGATCCGCAAATCGGAAGAGGTGCCGCTGATACAAAAGAACCTGCGGATTATGGAGCGTAATACCGATCGTCTGCTGGATTTAACGAATCAGCTACTGGACTTCCGTAAAACGGAGATCAATGGATTCAGTCTTAATTTTGTGCGCACTGATATTCCTGATCTGCTGAAAGAAAACCATCTGCGCTTTACACCGGCAGCCGAACAAAAAAATATCCGTTTCAAAATAGAGTTATCCAGCCTGCATTTCTTTGCGTATGTAGATACAGAAGCATTGCATAAAATATTAGGCAATCTTATTAACAATGCCATCAAATATGCTGCTACCAAAGCATCTATACACCTGTTGCCGGTAGCCGAAGGAGATCTTACCTTTACCATACTGGTAAAAAATGACGGGTATATTATTCCTCCGGAGATGAAGGAAAAAATATTCGAACCTTTTTTCCGGGTAAAGGCTACGGCGGAACAATCTGGCACCGGCATCGGTTTATCGCTGTCGAGATCCCTGACGATACTGCATAAAGGTAGCCTGGAATTGATAACAGCGGATGCGGGACTCAATGTATTTTCGCTTACCTTACCTATTCATCAGGAAATAGAATTTAATCTGAGCAAATGGAAAATAAATCACTGATACTGTTGGTAGATGATAACGAAGAAATACTTTCTTTCATCGCTGATGACCTGGAAGAGAAATATAAAGTAGCCACGGCGCTTCATGGGGCGGCGGCGCTTGAAATATTGCAGGAACAACCTGTGCAGCTGGTGATCAGTGATGTAATGATGCCGGTAATGGATGGCTTTGAACTATGCCGGATTATTAAATCCGGTGTGGAGTCCAGCCATGTTCCTGTGATCCTGCTCACCGCACGCAACACCCTGCAATCCAAAATTGAGGGCCTGGAACTGGGTGCAGATGCTTACGTAGAAAAACCATTCTCACCTGAATTTCTGCAGGCACAAATAGCCAGTCTGCTGAGCAACCGGCATAAAATAAAATCCTATTATGCCAGCAGCCCGCTGGTACATCTGCGCAGCATGGCCAACACCAATGCAGATGAACAATTCCTGGAAAAACTCCACGACCTCATTAATCAGCATCTGACCAATATGGACCTGGATGTGGAGCAACTGGCGGATTTCATGAATATGAGCCGTCCTACTTTTTACCGGAAAATAAAAGCAATATCAGATTTAACACCGCATGAACTAATTAACATTGCTCGTCTCAAAAAAGCAGCGGCATTATTATCTACCGGTGCATATAAAATTAATGAAGTAGCAGAGCTGAGCGGCTTTGGTTCATTGACTAATTTCGGCAAGAATTTTCAAAAGCAGTTTGGAATACTACCATCAAGATATGTAGCGCAAATACAGTCTGAAAGAGATTGTTAGCCGTTTTATTTTTTGTTTTATCAAACTTCACTACTTTTAACTATCGGCAGTATTCATCGCTGATTCACTTTCCCCTTTCCCATAAATCAACATTGCAACTCAGGTATTTTTTGTCAAAAAAAGTAAACCTATAAGTTGATTTTATGGAAATAAAACGTATCTTTGCTTCAGCAATCAGTACTAGTCCTGGCGGATTATATTCCTTGCAGTATGACCAGTCAGGCATGAGTGAATATAAACGTGTAAGACAATACTGGCGAGATCATCAATCGCTGTACACTTTTTTCAATAGCCATATAACTGATCTTAAAAACGGATTCTGGGGTGATTTAAGCATTGATGATGCCATATTGACCACGATGATTGATGCTGATCAGTTTGAAGATGCGCTATTAACTTATTGTCAGGGTGGCAAATATGAACTGCAATTCATATTTCAGCCATTATACAACAGTGAGTACCGATTAGTTTCTCTCCAAAAAAGTAAAGGAAAAATAAGAAGAAGCTGGTTAAGGCTATATGCACTGCGATTAGAAAGGAATTGTTTTGTTATTACCGGTGGTGCTATTAAACTAACCCACAACATGCGGGCACCACATCTGCAGGCGGAATTAAACAAATTGGAACGGGCAAAAGTATTTTTCCAATCAAACAACATCTATATCCCTGAAGATTTAAACACGATATTATGAGCGAACTTAGAAAAAAACTAGACGCATTGGTAACTGAAGATGAGTCGGCCGACTTTGTGGAATGGGTAAATTTCCGCAGGGAAAACAAAGCATGGCTATATAAATCCGGAGCTATTGCCAGCGCTGTGTTACATGCCCTGGATGCATTAAATATCACGAAAAAAGAATTAGCGAAGCGGATGAATGTTTCTCCTCAACAAATCACCAAAATACTACAGGGAAGCGAAAACCTAACATTGCAAACCATTACAAAACTGGAAGCAGCATTAAGTGTTGAATTGGTGCCAGTTAACCGGGCTGCAATCGTATTAAAAGCTATTGATAAGCTAAATAAAGAAAGTAAAGCGAAACCAGATAAATCCTGATAAGACGCTTGCCTTATATGATATAGTACACCACTATTTTCTACTATTGTTACTCTCTCCTGCCAAATATTCTCTTGCTTCCCCGCAGGAAAAATGATATATTAGCGATATTCATAGATCCGGAAACTGGCATCTGACACATATGTGCAGTGATTTCTCATTGCCATAAATGTACAACACACGAACCTTAAATCGATATTTACTGTATGCATCTACCATCATTGATCATTGACCTGGCATTAATATTAGGAGCGGCGGGCGTTATTACTTTACTATTCAGAAGGCTGAAACAGCCGATGGTGCTAGGGTATATCATTGCAGGATTTTTAGTTGGTCCGAACTTTCATTTATTTCCTACCATCGCAGATGCTACGGGAATAAAAACATGGTCTGAGATCGGCGTAATATTCCTTTTATTTTCATTGGGACTGGAATTCAGTTTCAAAAAACTCATGCGCGTAGGAGGCACCGCCACCATTACCGCATTTGTAGAAATTGCCTGTATCACCCTTGCCGGTTATTTCACCGGACAACTCATGGGCTGGAGTTTTATGGACAGTCTTTTTCTCGGCGGCTTACTCGCCAGTTCCTCTACTACCATCATTATCCGTGCATTTGAAGAATTAGGTATCAAGAAAAAGTCCTTTACCAAAATCGTATTCGGCGTATTGGTGATAGAAGATATTGTGGTCATCCTCATGATGGTGTTGTTATCCACCATGGCCGTGAGCAGGGAGTTTGAAGGCACGGAGATGTTATTTACCATCGCCAAACTGATGTTCTTCCTGGCCATCTGGTTTCTCGCAGGCATCTTCCTGCTGCCAACAGCGCTCCGGAAAATGGAAAAGTACATGAACAGTGAAACCCTGCTGATACTAAGTATAGCCCTCTGTTTGGGTATGGTAATACTGGCCACCAAAGTTGGTTTCTCTGCAGAACTGGGCGCGTTCATCATGGGCTCTATCATCGCAGAAACTACTTCTTCCGAAAAAGTAGAACACCTGATACAACCGGTAAAAGATTTATTCGGCGCCATCTTTTTTGTGTCTGTGGGCATGCTCATTAACCCGGAAATGATTGTTGAATATAAATGGCCGGTATTGTGGATAACGTTATTAACATTAACCGGTAAATTTCTCAGCACCACCATTGGCGCGCTGTTATCCGGTCAGCCACTGAAACAGGCCGTACAGGTAGGTATGAGTATGGCGCAGGTGGGTGAATTTGCTTTTATCATTGCTACACTGGGTGTTACCCTGGGCGTGACCAGTGAGTTCCTTTTCCCCGTGGCAGTAGGCGTTTCCGCCATTACCACCTTTACCACACCTTACATGATTAAGTTTTCCGTGCCGTTATACAACTGGCTGGAGAAAATTATTCCTGCACGCTGGTTAAATGCCCTGAACCGCTATAGTGCCAGTTCACAAACCTTACAGGCTGAAAGCGACTGGCGCATTGTATTACGCAGTTACGTAAAAGTAATTGTACTGAACAGCGTTATCATGCTGGCCATCATCCTGCTGAATACCTATTACATCGGACCTTTTGTGATAAAGTATCTGAACAACACATTCAGTGCAAGACTACTTTGTGTCGTCATTGGTATTGCGATGATGTCGCCATTTATCTGGGCACTGATGGTACAAAAAATCTCCAGCATCTCTTACAAGGCGCTGTGGCTGGATTCCAAATACAATCACGGTCCGCTGGTGGTGGTGGAAGTAGTGCGTAACATTGTGGCGGTACTGCTGGTGGGTTTCCTCGTAAACCAATACTTCCCTTTCTGGCAGGCATTGCTGGGCACCGCCATGGTATTGGCCTGTGTGTTGCTGGTACTGCGTTCACAGCTGCAGAAATACTATAACCGTATTGAACGCCGCTTCCTGGCGAATCTGAATGCACGCGAAAATGCAGATGCAGCAGCACAGAAAACAGCAGCGGCAGACCTGCTCCCCTGGGATGCTCAGGTATCCGAAATAGAAATAGATCCCTGGTCAAGCCTGGTGGACAAACCTCTCATAGACCTTCAGCTGCGTGAAAAATATGGCATCAACGTAGGCGCTATCAAAAGAGGCAATGTGACTATTTACGCTCCTACCCGCGATGAAAAATTATTCCCTCATGACATCCTCACCGCCATCGGCACAGAGGCACAGCTGGAAGAATTTAACCGCGTGGTAAATACCCTGAATGTTCACCGGAGTGATGATGTGGCAGATGAAAACATTGGCTTAACCAGCCTGGTAGTAGATGAACACAACGGCCTCAAAGGGCAAAGCATCCGCGATTCCGGTATCCGGGAAAAAACAAAAGCCCTGGTAGTAGGCATTGCCCGTGGTGGCGAAAAAATCCTGAACCCTGCTTCTGAAACCGTATTTGAATGGGAAGATGTGGTATGGCTGGTAGGGAACCGAAAAAAGATCATGGAATTTTCACGGAGTAACGCGTAATAATATCTTCTTACAAATAAAAAATGCAGCGGAGAAAACATCCGCTGCATTTTTTATTTGTAAGAAGATATACACTCAGGCCTTTTGCAGAAATGCTCTCAGCACATATTGCAGGATACCGCCATGACGATAATATTCAATTTCTATCAATGAGTTCAGTTTGCACTTCACTTTAAACTCAACCGGATCTCCCGATGCCGGGATAGCCGTTACCGTTAGTATTTTACCAGGAATGAGATCTGTGGATACTCCGCTAATAGCGTACGACTCTGTACCTGACAACTGCAGCGAGGCAGCGTTTTCACCTTCCATGTATTGCAGGGGCAAAACACCCATGCCTACCAGGTTGCTGCGGTGAATACGTTCATAACTTTCCGCGATGACCGCCTTGACTCCCAGGAGGTTAGTGCCCTTAGCCGCCCAGTCGCGGGATGATCCACTGCCATACTCTTTACCAGCGAGTATGATTAATGGCACCTTATTGGCCGCATATTGCGCTGCGGCATCATAAACAGGCATCACCATGCCGGAAGGGATCACCGTAGTAAATCCGCCTTCTTTAGGCGATAATTCATTTTTAATACGCACGTTGGCAAAAGTACCCCGTATCATCACCTCATGATTTCCCCTGCGGGAACCATAGGAGTTAAATAAACGGGGATCGATGCCATGGTCCAGCAAGTACTTCCCGGCAGGGGTATCTGCCTTGAATGAACCGGCTGGAGAAATATGATCGGTGGTCACCGAATCACCCAGCTTCAGCAATACGCGGGCATCTTTTATATCTTCCAGCGGCGAAGGATCTTCCGGCAGCCCGTTAAAAAAGGGCGCTTCCCGGATATAGGTAGAGTCGTTGCTCCAGTGATAATCTTTTCCGGAAGGTGCCAGCAACCCACGCCACTGCTCATCTCCATCAAAAATCACTTTATATATATTTTCAAAATCTTCCTGTTTCACTGCGGCAGCTACGGCTTCATTAATTTCTTCCTGTGTAGGCCAGATATCGCGGAGATATACCGGCTCCCCGTTAGGATCATAACCCAGCGGAGCAGTGAGCATATCCACATCTATCCGTCCGGCGATGGCATAGGCTACCACCAGCAACGGCGATGCCAGGAAGTTCATTTTCACCTGCGGATGTACCCGGGCTTCAAAGTTACGGTTGCCTGATAATACAGAGGCTACCACCAGGTTGCCTTTATCCACGGCTTCTGCAATGGCCGGCGGCAAAGGACCACTGTTACCAATACACGAAGTACAGCCATAGCCCACTATATGAAAACGTAATGCTTCCAGTTCCGTTAACAGGCCGGCACGTTTCAGGTATTCGGTCACCACCCTGGAGCCGGGCGCCAGGCTGGTCTTTACCCAGGGCTTTACATACAATCCACGGCTGATGGCCTTCTTAGCTACCAGTCCCGCTCCTATCATAACGCTGGGGTTGGAAGTATTGGTACAGCTGGTGATCGCCGCAATAGTAATAGCACCGTCACTCAGCACATATTCTTCATTCTTTAATTTAATGCGGACAGATTTGAGGTAGTCCACTTCTACCGCCACTTCTTCGGAAGACTTCTGAATTTCATAGGTAAATGCCGTACCCGAACCTCCTTCAGACAACCAGGCCGTATCCCGGCGCTTTCCTTCCGGTGTATACATGCGCTTGAATTCCTTGTTCAACAGGCTCTCAAATTCATTGTGCAGATCTCTCACCAGGATACGGTCCTGTGGACGCTTGGGACCTGCTACAGCCGACTGTATGCCATTCAGGTCTACTTCCAGTATATCCGTATAAGTGATGTCTTCATTGCCATGCCGCCACAACATATTTTCCCGGCAGTAAGCTTCCACCTGCGCGATTTGTTCCGGTGGACGATTGGTGCGGTGCATATACTGCAACGTTTGATGATCGATCGGGAAATAGGTGACGGTGCAACCAAATTCAGGCGACATATTGGAAATAGTAGCCCTGTCGGGCACTGACAAATGATCGAGCCCATCACCAAAAACTTCCACAAACTTATCCACCACCCCGTATTTACGCAGCAGTTGCGTGATGGCAAGCACCATATCTGTAGCCGTTACGCCTTCTGTTAAGCGGCCGGTGAGCTTTAATCCGATCACCTGTGGACAGGAAAAATAGATGGGCTGTCCCAGTATAGCTGCTTCCGCTTCTATACCACCTACGCCCCAGCCTAATACCCCGATCCCATTCACCATAGGTGTATGAGAATCTGTTCCAACCAGGGTATCGGGAAACAGCCAGCCATCGCGGTTAATAACGCCCTTGGCCAGGTATTCCAGGTTTACCTGGTGACAAATACCCATGCCTGGGGGCACTACGGTAAAATTATCGAAAGCCTGTTGCGCCCATTTAAGCAGCTGATACCGCTCTTTGTTGCGTTCATATTCATAGGCCACATTTTTTGTATAGGAATAATCAGTGCCGAAGAAGTCTACCTGCACCGAGTGATCTACGACCAGGTCTACCGGTATGGCCGGATTAATTTTAGCACCTTCTTTTCCTTTCCGGATCACTTCCGCACGAATGGAGGCAATGTCCACGACTGCAGCTACGCCGGTAAAATCCTGCATCAGCACACGGGCCGGCTTAAAAGGTATTTCTTTGTCTGTGCCCGCAGGGTCCCAGTTCACCAACGTCTCCAGGTGTTCATCCGTAATGGCAAAGTTATCGTGATTCCGTAATACATTTTCTAATAAGATCCTGATGGAAAAAGGCAGACGGGAAATCTGTCTTCCTTCTTTTTCCAGCTTGCTGAGTGACGCGATACGAGGCTCCATAATAAATGATTAGTTGACAACATTAAGGAAACAATGACTCAAAGGTTTTGTTTATACAATATAGCTAATTATGAACCTTTTATACCGTTTTAATATTAAAATAACCCTGCGATGCCCACGCACCGGCACTTCCTAGCTTTATCCCAAATACCCCTCAAAATGCCGCAACAATTAAAAGTCCCCTCGACTTCCCGCCTTGTGCTGGAAGCAGCCATGCAACTCTATACAACACCTTTACAACAGCGTTATATTGAGTCCATCGATTTCAGTGAAACCAGCCGTCTTTTTTATGACCTGAAGCAGCATTATCCCTATATAATAGATGCGATTTGTTTGCGCAAACAAAGTATCCGCGCCATGCTGCGGGAAAGGATCTCCCGGTTACCGGGACAACAGGTGATCCTGCTTGGCGCAGGACTGGACCCGCTTTCTTTATATCTACTGGAAAATTACCGGGAACAGGTCAGCAGGATTATAGAAATAGATAACGGATATATAGAAGAAAAACAACAGCTCTACACCACTATTATTCCCGAAGAATCAATGATCCGCTTATCAAAATGTGACGTGACGGATACGGTATTACTCTGGAATAAACTACTGGAAAATGGCTACCGGGAAGAGATCCCTGCCATTATTGTTTTTGAAGGCGTGATTCATTATGTCAGCAATGATGCCTTTATCAACACCATGAAACTTTTTAAAACACTGGATAGAAGGAACCTGGCGATGCTGGATTATTCTTTATCGGAAGAAGAGGTACCTGCTGAATTTTTGCAGCGTCACCAGGGGCTGATAAGGATGCTGGAAACATTTGTTAACACCCGTTTAAATGTTAACAGTCATGCCGACATGGCTGGCATTATTTATCAGCTGGATGCCACACTGGAAAACCTGGAACCCATGTGTGAAACAGAAAGAAAAATCACCGGGAGCAATAAAATATTCCATTCTCCCGGCGAAGGCGTTATGGAAATGCTGAGCTTTAGTTTATGATAGGATAGCTTTTAGCCATTAGCTGTTAGCTTTTAGGCAATGCAGCGGAGATAAATATATGATGGTCTTCGCTGCATTGCCTAAAAGCTAACAGCTAAAAGCTATCCCACCAGTGTTCCTTTGGGTAATGCTCTCCTACTATTACCGGTTCTCCTATTTTCGGGGTGGTAACAGTCAATCCTCTTTGTACTCCGCTGGCGGTCACCCGTTTGGCGGATTCATTCCAGGGGTGGTTGGCGAGGGCAAATTTAGCCCAGTGTACCGGCAGCAATACTTTGGCCTGCAGGTCAATGGCTGCCTGCACGGTTTCTTCCGGCTTCATGTGTATAAACGGCCAGTTGTCGTTATACTGTCCGCATTCCAATATTGCCAGGTCAAAAGGACCGTATTTATCGCCTATGGCTTTGAAATGGGTATCATATCCGGAATCTCCGCCAAGAAAAAGCTGGTATCCGAATATCTGCAATACAAAAGATGACCAGAGACTGCCACCTCTTTTTAATCCGCGGCCGGAGAAATGTCGTGCAGGCGTTGCCGTTATGGTAATATCTTTTGCAATGTCCTGTGTTTCCCACCAGTCCATTTCCGTGATATTATTTTCGGGTGCCAGGCAGGATTGCAGATCCCTGCCTACGCCCAGTGAAGTCAAAATCGTTTTGGTATGTGGCTTTAACAGTGCCAGTGTTTTTTTATCAAGATGATCATAGTGATTATGTGTAATAATCAGCAGATCTATTTCCGGCATATCAGCAGGCGTGTAAGCATCTGCACCCGGGAAAGCCTTGATCATAAAAGACATCGGGGAAGCGCTGCCGCTAAACACCGGGTCTACCAATATATTGAAACCCTTTACATGAATGAGGTAGGAAGAATGCCCGAACCATACGATCACCGGCTTCTCTGAATACAATGTTTTCAGGTTCGTTTTTACGGGAGTCAACGGTGCCGGCGGTCTTACATCTGCCGGACGCTGAAAAGTTTCTTTCAGCATCTGGTAATAGGTAACATCATCCGGCTTCATGGGCGTGAGCGATAAATTCTGGAATACGCCGTCCCGGAAATTCTGCGAATGCTTTATTCTTTCCTTTATAGAAGATGATTTTCGCTGCATGCATTAAAGTTAAGAAGTGTTTTGTTAAAAACGTCTTATACAGTAGACGAACAACGGCGGGATATATTTTAAAGGTACCTGAAATAAAAGAGCTGCCCATAAAGAGCAGCCCTGCATCCAACCTATCTCGAAAACAAAAATCATGAACGTACCAGCAATCTTTTACCCCTGGCCATCAACCGCAACAGGCGGGTGTTACCGTAAAAAGCAGAATGATACCTGCCATCTGCCTTGCGTCGTTCACCATAAGCCCTCAATACCGCATCTGCGGTTACCATCCCTATTACTTTTTTATTTACATCCAGCACGGCCAGTATATCCGGGGGATAGCTATCGAATAATTCTGTGACCAGGTTAATATCATCGGAGCCATACACATACGGCGCCGCTGCTTCCAGGTTTTCACTGACACCCGATGTATTGGACGCCGATAAGCAGGTCCTGTTGAGATATCCTTTAAAATGCCCCTCCTCATCTGTTACCGGCAGGTACCGATAATAATAAGGGCTGCAGTGTTCGTGCAACAGGCTGTATGCATGCGCCAGCGTCATGTTGTTACGCAAAGTTACCGGCGACGTTGAAACAACCGCTGCTACATTGATAAGCTGCAGGATGTCCGGCGTATATTCATCCGGTGCGGTAACGCCTCTTCTCCGGATCTTTTCGGTCATGATACTTCCTTTCATAAGGAAAAAGGATACGAAATAAGCAGCTGTACAGGCGCCTATCAATGGGAGCAAGCCATGTGGCTGCCCGGTTGTTTCCAGTGAAAACACAATGGCAGTCAGCAATGCGCGAGAGGCTCCTGCAAACATAGCAGCCATTCCTATCAGTGCCGCAGTAGCAATGTTGATTTCACAGCCGGGAAATAATCTCAGTATCACTATGCCCAACAAAGCGCCTAAAGCCCCACCAATCGTAAATAAGGGCGCCAGTGTACCACCAGAGGTACCACTACCCAGGGATATTACCCATGAAATATATTTGAGTACGCAAAGCGATATTACCAGCGCCAGTGGCACGTTACCAGTCAACAGGGTCTTGATATTATCATATCCTACGCCCATGGTATGTGGGGCAAAATAGCCCACTACACCCACCACTACTGCGCCCAGTGCGGGCCACCACATCCAGTGAATGGGGAGTTTTTCAAACATATCTTCCACAAAATAAACGGACTTTGATACATAGGCTGCTATTACGCCTACCAACGCGCCCATGAGCACATAAGTCAGCAACGCGATATCTGATACCGCTGGAATATCCGGCATTGCAAACACCGGATGACTATCGAATAAACCGATATGCATACCTGCGCCCACAATACAACCAATGGCGACTGGTATCACCGCGCGGGGAGAAAATTCAAACAGCAATAATTCGATGGCCAACAGAATGGCCGCCAGCGGACTGCCAAAGATTGCCGCCATACCGGCACAGGCGCCGGCTGCCAGTAATACTTTTCTTTCGGCAGCAGAAATATGAATAACCTGTCCGGTGAATGAACCGATGGCGCCACCGGTGGCAATGATGGGACCTTCTGCACCAAAGGGTCCGCCCGTACCAATAGAAATGGCGGCAGATAAAGGTTTCAGCAAGGTAATCACCGGGGGTATTTTGCTGTCGTTCAAAATAATATTTTCCATGGCCTCCGGGATGCCATGACCACGGATAGCTTTACTGCCAAAGCGTGCCATTACGCCCACCATCAAACTACCGATAATAGGGATGAATATAACGATCCAGCCGAGGTAATTACCGGCAGGTCCTGCTTCTTCAAATGAAAACCGGCCGTAGAACGACAGGTTGGTAATGAGACTGATCAGCATCACCAGTCCTTTCGCCACAAAGCCTATTACCAGCGCATTGATACCCGCCTGCATACTGAGGTAAAGTACTCTCCGTGACATATTTCCAGCAAACTTTTGCCCTTTTTTATGATTCATACTATATAAAATGACAATAAAAAATTTAAAACAGCACAAAAATATGATCTAAATCATATTAAAACCTATTATTTCTTTCAAAAACACAAAAAAACATTACTATTGCAATCATGAAAAAAGCCGGAACCTGCGATTTAAAAACCTGTTTTCTTTGCCAGTTCAGCATTCCGGAGTGGATTGCCGCAGTAACAGATCATAAACAACACCTGTTTTATAAAAAGAATGAAATCATCTTCCAGGAAGGACAGCCGGTAAAGGGCATCTTTTTCCTGTATGAAGGAAAAGTGAAAGTGCATAAGCAATGGGGAGAGGACAAAGATCTGATTGTTCGTTTTGCGCAAAAGGGAGATATCCTCGGGCATCGTGGACTGGGCAGTGGAGAGCGTTTATATACTGTGTCTGCCACTGCACTGGAAGACACCACCGTATGTTATACTGACCTTACTTTTTTTGAAGCATCGCTGAAAGTGAATCCCAATCTGACTTTGAAACTGATGCAATTTTATGCGGATGAGTTACAGGAAGCAGAGAGAAAGATGCGCAACCTTGTACACATGGATGTAAAAGGCAGACTGGCAGATGCTTTGCTTGAAATCAGCCGTTTGCATAATGATACGCAGTTTACCATCAGCCGGCAGGATCTGGCCTCTTTTGCAGGCACCACCTATGAAACTATTTATCGCAATCTGCAGGAGTTTATACAGGAGAAATTAATTGCCGTAGAAGGAAAAGCTATTCATATTTTAAATGAGAAAAAGTTGAAAAAGTATGTGGGGTAAGATGTCACACTATTTCTGTTAACCGCAATAATTTAGTTTCATTCAGTATTGTAAAGCTCTTCCCGGAAACCGCTACCAGCCGCTCTTCTATCAGTTCATTCAATATCCTGAAAGTAGTTTCATAGGTAGCGCCAATATAGGAAGCAAGGTCTTGTTTGGAGAGGGAGAGATCTATAAATCCCTCTTTATTAAATCCGAATTTTTGTTGTAGCAGTAACAGGGCATTGGCCATGCGGCCTTTGACAGACATATGTGCGAGGTTGCGCATATGCTTTTCGGAAGATTGTAATTCCTGTGCGTAAAACAGCATGAGTTCATATAACAGGTCATGGTTTACTTTGAGAGATGACTGAAAAAAATCCATCTCTATAAAACAAATTTTTACCGGTTCCAGCGCGGTGGCAGATACCGGGTATAGATGTTCCGTTCCTCCCATTCCACGGTGTCCCACGATATCTCCTTTTTGCGCAAAACGAACAATCAGTTCTTTTTCCGCTCCCCAGTGCTTGTGCACTTTCATACGGCCTTCATAAATGAAGTAGATACCCGTTACTTTATCACCTTCTTTAAACAGCATTTCGCCTTTATTGAGGATAAAGTTTTTCCGGTGTAAAGCTACTGCCGGCGACCATTCCTTAATGGATAGTCTGCAAAGGAGACAGGTTTTACCATCACAACCCGCTTTATCTTTCTTCATGTATAATATCGTTGTTTTGTAATTGTTGCCACGTTTCATCTGCTAATATGGTGTGCAGCTTCACCACCTCTCCTACTACAATAATGGCCGGATTGCCCATACCGGCCGCCTGTGCTCTCCATACAATGTCCTTCACCGTACCAATCACCATTTGCTGTTGGGGTGTGGTACCGTTTTGTATAATGGCCACCGGCGTATCACTTTTCCCCTGTTTGGCAAAAAGTTCCATGATGCCTTCCAGTTTGCTCATGGCCATCAGTATTACCACTGTAGCAGTGGAGCGGGCAGCCAGTTCAATATCACCGGAAATATCGCCGGAGCTTGTGGTACCGGTCGTTATCCAGAAGCCTTCCGCAATACCTCTGCAGGTAAGCGGAATCATTTGTGACGCAGGAACTGCTATGGCGCTGGATATGCCGGGTATAATGGATACTTTGATACCGTGTTGTCTGGCAGTTTGTATTTCCTCCACTGCTCTGCCAAATACAAAAGGATCGCCTCCCTTTAACCGTACCACGTGTCCATGGGCATTGGCCATTTCCACAATGAGCCCGTTGATTTCCTGCTGAGATAGTGCATGACAGCCATAGCGCTTTCCAACAAACCGGATGATGGCACCTGACGCCGCATATGTCAGCAATGATTCATTCACTAATGCGTCATATAATATCACATCTGCCTCACGGATGGTATTAATGGCTTTCAGGGTAATCATTTCCGGATCTCCCGGTCCTGCTCCTACTAAAGATAGAGATGGAATTGACACATGCATATACATTACAATTAAATTTATATAACACTTTTACAAAGATTGATACCTAAAATTAAAACAAAATCGCGTAATTTTATAACCAACATCATACACCTACCTCTAAAATCATCTCCAAAACGCGAAATAATATTATATTAATTTAATTATAATATAATCTAAGTTTTCTGATCCTTAAATATAATCCAATGAAAATAGTAGTTATAGGGAACGGTATGGTGGGCTATAAATTTTGTGAGAAGATGATAGCCAAATCCGGCCACCTCCCCACTGAAATGGTTGTATTCGGAGAAGAACCCCGCCCCGCCTATGATCGCGTGCATCTCACTTCCTGGTTTGATGGTAAAACAGCCGATGATCTCCTGCTGGCTACAGCCGAATGGTACAGCCAACAAGGCATCAAACTCCACCTGGGCGACCCGGTGCAGCAAATTGACCGCGACAACAAAACCGTATACTCCCACAAAGGCATCGTGGAAACATATGATTACCTGGTAATAGCTACCGGCTCCGCCGCCTTCGTGCCACCGGTGCCGGGCATGGATAAAAAAGGCGTATTTATTTACCGCACCATAGAAGACCTGGAAATGATGAAGGCCTATGCACCGAAAGCTACCCGTGGAGCGGTAATCGGTGGCGGCCTACTGGGACTGGAAGCGGCCAAAGCACTGCTGGACCTTGGCATCTCCAATACGCATGTGATCGAGTTTTCCTCCCGCCTCATGCCTCGCCAAATAGATGAACAGGGGTCTGCCATCCTTCAGACAAAACTTGGCAGCCTGGGTCTGAAAGTACTCACCGGCAAAAATACCCGCGAAATACTGGGCAACGATGCCATCACCGGTTTACAGTTTGCAGATGATACCATCCTGGAAGCAGATATCCTGGTGGTATCTGCCGGCATCAAACCCCGTGATGAACTGGCAAAAGCCGCCAACATCACCACCGGCCCACGCGGCGGTATTGTTGTCAATGAACAAATGCAAACCAACGACCCCTTTATATATTCCATCGGCGAATGCGCGCTCTACAACAACATGATCTATGGCCTGGTAGCCCCCGGCTATGAAATGGCTGAAGTAGCAGCGTCACATATCACCGGTGAAGCAAAAGCCTTCACCGGATTTGATATGAGCACTAAATTAAAACTCATCGGCGTAGATGTGGCCAGCTTCGGTGACCCTTTCTCTGATCCGGAAAACTGCCATAGCATTGTATTTGAAGATAAATACAAAGGCACCTATAAACGTATCAATATTACGACAGATGGTCAATTCCTGCTGGGAGGTATCTTAATTGGCGATGCAGCTGCTTATAATATGCTGCTGCAAACGACTAAAAACAAACTGACGTTGCCGGCCAATCCGGAAGACTTACTACTGGGCGGCAGCCGTAGCAGCGCCGATACTGGTGCGGGCGTTACGGCCCTCCCGGATGAAGCCATCATCTGCAGCTGCGAAAGCGTTAGCAAGGGCACTATCTGCCAGGCAGTCACAGATGGTCTCGAAACACTCGATGAAGTAAAGAAATGCACGAAAGCCGGCACCTGCTGCGGCGGTTGCACCCCTATGGTAAAAGACCTGATCACCGCCACCATGAAGGCCCAGGGCAAATACATCCGCAACGTGGTATGCGAACACTTCGCCTACTCACGCCAGGAAATGCTGGATCTCATCCGCGTAAAATCACTCCGCTCCTTTGATGAAGTACTGGACCACTACGGAGAAGGCGAAGGCTGCGAAGTATGCAAACCCGTCATCGCCTCTATACTGGCCAGTCTCTGGAACGACATGATCCTCGACAAAGGCAATGATACCGCACAGGACTCCAATGACCGCTACCTCGCCAACATACAGAAAGGAGGCACCTATTCTGTAGTACCCCGCATTCCCGGTGGAGAAATTACACCTGAGAAACTGGTAGTAATCGGAGAGATCGGTACTAAATATAACCTCTATACGAAAATCACCGGCGGACAGCGCATTGACTTATTTGGCGCACATCTCAGCGACCTGCCCAATATATGGGAAGAACTGATTGCCGCCGGATTTGAAAGCGGACATGCATATGGTAAAGCGTTGCGCACGGTAAAAAGCTGTGTAGGCTCTACCTGGTGCAGGTTCGGTTTGCATGACAGCGTTAGCTTTGCCATCCGCATAGAAGAACGTTACCGCGGATTACGGGCGCCACATAAAATCAAATCTGCCGTATCCGGCTGCATCCGGGAATGTGCGGAAGCACAGTCGAAAGACTTTGGCATCATTGCCACTGAAAAAGGATGGAACCTGTATGTATGCGGCAACGGCGGCTCCAAGCCACAACATGCACAACTCCTGGAAGCGGATGTAGACAGCGACACCTGTATTCAATACATTGACCGCTTCCTGATGTTCTATATCAAAACAGCCGATCCGCTCACCCGCACGGCTACCTGGCTAAACAAACTTGATGGCGGTATCGACTATCTCCGTAACGTAGTACTGAATGACAGTCTGGGTATCGCGTCTCAGCTGGAAGCAGAAATGCAGTTGCTGGTAGATAACTATAAATGCGAGTGGAGAGAGGTAGTGGAAAATCCTGAACTGCGCAAGCGCTTCTCTCACTTCATCAACGCTCCTGCCGATAAAGATCCAACAGTAAAATTCGAAACCATGCGTGCACAGAAGAAAGCCGCAGAATGGAAATAATCTCTTTACACAAAATATACTGCTATGTCTACGATTCACACTACTGCTACCACCTGGTTCTTTGCCTGTAAAACATCAGATGTACCCACCAATGGCGGCGTATGCGTAAAGCATAAAGAAGAACAGATTGCCCTCTTTTATTTTGCCCGCAGAAATGAATGGTATGCCACGCAAAACCTTTGCCCGCACCGTCAACAGATGGCGCTCAGCCGCGGCATGACGGGCACTGTAAAAGATGAGCCTAAAGTAGCATGCCCTTTTCACAAAAAAACATTCTCCCTGAAAGACGGCCGTTGCTTATCTGACGACACAGAATGTTCACTCACTACCTACCCGGTAAAAATCATAGATGATATGGTATATATCGGTGTAATGGCAGATGTGGAAATGGTAAATGCAGCAATATAAAAAACGAAACCCGGTAGCTGGCAGGCTAACCGGGCTTCTGATCCGTAAATGATTGGCTCATTCAAAATCAACCAAAGTTACATGAAAAAATGGTTTCCCCGCAGGGTATCAATGATACTCCCCGGCCTGCTGTTGTCACAGTATGGCTATGCGCAACTTAACTTCGGTGCACAACTAAGAACACGCACCGAACTACGTAACGGACAAGGCGCACCACAGGTACAGGGCGCCGACCCAGCCTTCTTTACTTCCCAGCGCACCCGCCTCATGGCCGGTTTCAGCGCCTACCGCATCAAATTGGGTCTAACGGTGCAGGATGTACGCGTATGGGGACAGGATGCTTCTACCATTAACCGCACCACCCCCCCGGACAACAACGGATTTATGTTACACGAGGCCTGGGCGGAAATATTACTGACAGATACTATCGTAAAAAATAAAAGTCTGTCGCTCAAAGTAGGCCGGCAGGAGCTCGTGTATGACGACAGTCGCCTGCTGGGCAACCTCGACTGGCTGCAACAGGGACGCCGGCATGATGCTGCAGTATTAAAATATGAAAGTAACTACTGGACCTTACATACCGCTGTTGCTTTTAACCAGAATAAAGAAAATGCGAGTGGCACCGTTTACAACCCAACTCCGGCAGGTAACTACACCGCTAACACCAACGGCGGTAATGCCTATAAAAGCCTGGAGTTGGTATATGCATCCAGGAAGTTAACGAAAGGGAACCTGTCGTTCCTTTTCCTCTCCGACCAGTTTTCTAAATACCATACAGACAGTATAGAACATGTGGCTACGAAAGTATGGGAAACAGGCACCTACACCCGCATGACTACCGGCTTGTTTTACACGCAGCAATTCAACAGGATCAGTTATACTGCTGCCGCTTATCATCAGTTCGGCACTAACGGCAACGGGCAAACGGTAAATGGCAGTTTACTATCCGGATCTTTCCAATACAATGTCAGCAAAGCTTTCAGCGCAGGCGCAGGTGTGGATTACACCACACCTGATTTTGATCCGCTGTATGGCACCCCGCATAAGTTCTGGGGTAACATGGACTATTTCTACGTAGCCAGTGGATTTGGCAATAAAGGATTACAGGACTATTATGTAAAAACGAAGTTGAAACCCGGCACCCGTTGGGCATTTACAGGAGATGTACATGAATTTTACGCGACTTCTGCCATCACAGGTATGAGCAAGCAATTTGGTACAGAGGCAGATGTTACTGCCAATTATACCCTGACCAAAATGATTGGCCTGGAAGCCGGCTACAGTCACTTCTGGAATACGGCCAGCCTCTCCTCTCCCACGGTAAAAAATATAAAAAATGCCGGCAGTAACAGCAACTGGGCGTATCTCTCTGTAAACATACGCCCCGAATTTCTGATTAAATAACCTGTAAAATCACTACTATGCTCGCTCCACTCAATAAAATAAAAATCTTTAGTCTTGATACCATACAGATGCGCACGTTTCATATCACGTGGCTGATGTTCTTTGTCTGTTTCTTTGGCTGGTTTGGTCTGGCGCCATTGATGCCCACTATCCGTGCTGACCTCGGCCTAAGCAAATCCCAGATAGGCAACATTATTATTGCTTCAGTATCCGGTACCATCATTGCACGGCTCGTCATTGGCCGTCTCTGTGATACCTGGGGTCCCCGGAAAACGGCCGTGCGGCTGTTGTTGATCGGTTCCTTGCCGGTGTTCCTGGTGGGGTTATCAAAAGATTACACATCCTTTCTCCTCTTTCGTTTAGCCATCAGTGTGATAGGTGGATCATTCGTTATCACCCAGTTCCATACATCACTGATGTTTGCGCCGGCCATTAAAGGCACTGCCAATGCCATCACCGGCGGATGGGGCAACCTGGGTGGCGGTGTCACCAATATGGTAATGCCGCTCATCTTCGCCGCTATTGTGGGCTTTGGTTACACCAAAGCGGAAGCCTGGCGCTATGCGATGATTGTGCCCGGCGTAATGATGCTGATAGTTGCGTACCTGTATTACCGTTATACAAAAGATACACCCAATGGCAACTTCGATGAGCTGGGGCATCATAAAAAGAATAGTAAAACGGATTGGTCCGTGTTAGCCGACTGGCGCATATGGGCACTCACCATGGCCTACGGGATGTGTTTTGGCATGGAGATCACCTTCGACAATGTTGCGTCTTTACATTTTGTGGATACATTTCATCTTTCTCAAGGCAGCGCAGGGTTCTGGGCGGGCATATTTGGTTTTATGAATCTTTTTGCCCGTGCATTGGGTGGCATTATTTCAGACAGGGTCGGCGCAAAGTCCGGCATGAAAGGCAAAGGATGGTTATTGGCCCTGATGCTGCTGGCAGAAGGAATTGGCTTATTACTATTTGCGCAGGCGGGATCGCTGGTAGTAGCAATTGTGGCAATGCTGAGTTTTGCGTTGTTCCTGAAAATGGCCAACGGCGCCACTTACGGCATTGTACCTTTTATTAACGAAAAAAATGCGGGGCTGGTCAGCGGTATTGTTGGCGCGGGTGGTAATGTGGGAGGCATGTTATTCGGCTTCCTCTTTAAATCAGACAGCATCACTTATGTACAGGCATTCACGTATATCGGCTTTATTGTGATAGGCATCTCCTGTATTGTAATGCTGACCAGGTTTACCCGGCAACCCGCTGCGGAAGCAGTACCTGTAAGAACGCCGGTAGCCGCATCGTAAATCATTTATTAAAACTTCCGGCATGCAAGCATCATTTAAAACCACCTGCTGTTACTGTGGCGTCGGCTGCGGAATAGTAGTACATAAGGACCGGCAGGGAAAGCTGCATGTAGAAGGTGATAAAACACACCCGGTAAACAAAGGCATGCTTTGCTCCAAAGGCATGAACCTGCATTATACCGTTATGGATACATCAGACAGGCTGCTGTATCCGGAAATGCGATACCATCGTAACCTGCCAAGACAAAGGGTTACCTGGGATCAGGCATTGGAAAGAACGGCAGCCGTATTTGCTGCTATCATCAAAAAACATGGTCCGGATGCCGTAGCCTTCTACGCATCCGGGCAATGCCTTACGGAAGAATATTATGTCGTCAATAAGCTCATCAAAGGGTTTATTGGCAGCAACAACATCGATACCAATTCGCGTTTATGTATGAGCAGCGCTGTAGCCGCTTATAAGCTGGCGTTGGGAGAAGACGCGGTACCCGGCACTTACGACGACATAGAACTGGCCGACTGCATCTTTGTAGCGGGCGCCAACCCGGCCTGGTGTCATCCCATTTTATGGAGGCGGGTAGAAGCAGCCAAAACCGCAAATCCCGCGCTGAAAATTATTGTCAGCGACCCGCGCGTTACACAAAGTTGTTCCGCAGCCGACCTGCACCTGCAGGTAAATCCTGGCACCGACATCGTACTGCACCACGCCATTGGTCGCGCACTTATCACCGCCGGCCATACCGACAGTTCTTTTATACAAGCCCACACCAACGGATTTGATCAATACAAGGATACCGTAATGGAGCGCAGCATTGAAGAAGCAGCTGCCATCTGCGGCATTGCGGCAGCGGATATTTATACCGCCGCAGATTACATAGGCAATGCCACCGGCTTCATGACCCTGTGGACCATGGGACTCAATCAAAGTGTGGTTGGTGTGAACAAAAATCTCAGCCTGATCAATCTGCACCTGATCACCGGCCATATCGGCAAACCCGGCAGCGGTCCTTTTTCCTTAACCGGGCAACCCAACGCCATGGGCGGACGGGAAGTAGGAGGACTCTCCAACCTGTTGCCCGCACATCGTGTACTCAATAATCCTCAACACCGCAAAGAAGTGCAGGACTTCTGGGGCGGTACGGCCTTATCAGATAAGCCCGGTCTCACTGCAACGGAAATGTTCAACGCCATGCACGATGGCAGACTAAAAGCGATCTGGATCATGTGCACCAATCCGCTGGTGAGCTTACCGGATGTTCGTTTTGCCGAAGCCGGACTGCTAAAAACCAAATTTGTGGTGGTGCAGGAAATTTCCAATAAACCGGAAACCCTGCGTTATGCCGATGTAGTACTGCCTGCGGCCGCCTGGACAGAAAAAGAAGGTACCATGACCAATGCTGAACGCCGCATCAGCTATCTTACTAAACTCACAGATGCACCTGGTGAAGCATTACCCGATGCGGAGATCATTTGCCGCTTTGCACAAAAAATGGGTTATCACGGATTCGACTATACGAATATGTCGGAGATCTATGAAGAGCATTGCCGGTTAACCGCCGGTACCAATATAGATATCAGCGGACTGAATTACAAAACATTAAAAGCTGAACGCAGCATACAATGGCCTTACCGTTCCGGCAATGGTACTGCAAGACTGTTTGAAGATCACCAGTTTTACACACCTGATGCCAGGGCAGTTATCCACAGCTTCGAAGATGCCAACCACTCAGAATCACTTACCAAAGAATTGCCGTTGATACTCACCACCGGCCGCATACGCGATCAGTGGCATACCATGAGCAAAACCGGGAAAGTGARTAAACTGAAACAACACATATCTTCTTCTTTCCTCGAAATACATCCCGAAGATGCCCTACAGCGAGGCATACGGGCAGATGATATTGTAACCATCCACAATGGCAGAGGAGAAGTACGGGTAAAAGCACAACTCAGCGACACCATTAAAAAAGGGGTTGTTTTTTTACCGATGCATTGGGGCAAAATACTCAACAATGATTTGCACCGGGCCAATAATCTCACTAACCACCTTCTGGACCCGATATCCAAACAACCCGACTTTAAATATACCGCCGTACAGGTACAACGCTATCAAAAGCCGGTGCAGAAAATTGTGGTCATCGGTGCAGGAGCCGGCGCCTGTGGCTTTGTAAAGTCGTACCGGGAACTGAATACCACCGATGAAATAGTGGTATTCAGCAAAGAAAACCTACCCTTCTATAATCGGGTGATGCTGCCTGATTACATCAGTGGTACCCAGCAATGGAAACAACTGATTAAAATGACAAGGGCGGAAGAAACGGCGCATAACATTACGCTCCACCGCGGTGTGAGCATCACACATATTAACCGCGCCAACAAATTATTAACCGATAGTAACGGTCAGGTACATACGTACGATATCCTCCTGATGGCCACTGGCAGCAGGGCCGCCACCCTTCGGGACATTCCGCCTATTCCGGGTATCTTTACCATGCGTACCCGCATGGATGCAGACGCCTTCAAACAACATATAGCTCCTGCACGCGGGAAAGTAATGATCGTAGGTGGAGGATTATTAGGGATAGAGCTGGCGGCATCTCTCAAAGAAATTAATATAGACGTTGGCGTTATACAACGTACTTCCCGGCTAATGGACCGGCAACTGGATACCCTCGGCGGACAACTCCTTTACGAAGAGCTCACCGACAGGGGTATTGACATTTATTACAATGATGAAATTGATCGTTTCTCCGGCCAGGATAAACTGGAAGGGCTACGCATGAAAAGCGGGTTATACATTCCCTGTCAGGCAGTGGTGATGTCTATTGGTACCGTTCCTAACATAGAACTGGCACAGGAAGCTCAACTGCTTTGCAATCGCGGTGTAGTGGTAAATGAATATCTCCAAACCAGCGATCCGGATATTTATGCCATCGGAGAAATAGCCGCTTTCAACGGCACCTTATATGGTATCACCGCCGCAGCGGAACAACAGGCTGCTGTAGTGGCCCGCTATCTGAACGGAGATATCAGCCAATACTACCAGGGCTCTCTTTTTATGAACATTCTTAAAATGCACGGCACCGACCTCTGCTCACTGGGCATGGTAGAAACCCCTAAAGATCCGGCTTACGAAGAAGTGATTTTTATTGATAAAGCAAAACGATACTATAAAAAATGTATCATTCACCAGGACAGGTTAGTGGGCGCCATCCTGATCGGTGATAAATCAGAGTTCATTGAATTCAGGGATCTTATTCAACAAAAAATTGAGCTGTCAGATAAACGACTGGAGTTATTACGTTCCGGCAAAAAAGGCACACCGCTTATCGGCAAACTGGTATGCTCCTGTGGCAATGTAGGAGAAGGTAATATCATGGAAAAAATAGCTGCTGGTTGCAACAACCTGCAGCAACTCTGTCAGGCCTCCGGCGCCGGTATGGGCTGTGGCAGCTGTAAACCGGAAGTAAAGGCATTGCTGGAGAAATCTATTCCTAAAAACGTTGCAGCACTCGTATAACTATGGCGAAACTCACACATACTTTTCCGATCAATTTCACCGGCGGCATTATTTCGCCGGGGTATCTGCTGGAAATACTGGATACTGCCAGCGCCGCGCAGGCTACGCATATCCGTTTCGGATTGCGGCAGCAACTACTCGTAGACATTCCTGATAAATGTGTTACTTCATTTAAAAGTCAGTGCGCCGAAAAACAGATCAACTTTGCCGACACGCCTAATATCATGAGCTCTTATCCGGCAGCGGGCATTTTCATTCACAACAGCTGGTTAAGTGAAGGCATCTACAAAGATGTGTTTAATCTTTTTGACTATGCACCGGTGTTGAAGATAAACATCTGTGATAGTCAACAAACCTTTGTGCCCTTATTCACCGGGCATATCAACTGGATTACTTCTCCCAACCTCCATTACTGGTATTTATATATCCGCGTGCAGGGCAGTCAGCAGTTATTTGCATGGCCGGAACAAATCTATACCAACAATATTGCAGCCGTGAGCAAGCAGGTGGAAACAGCGCTCAGCAATGGTGATTCCCCTGAACAGGTATATGCACATATAAAAAAAACGTTGACTTATATCAGTCGTATTAAAGATAAGGAACCAGACCTGCCGGCATTTCATTTACCTTATTACGAAGGATTTAATAAATACGATAACAGCTACTGGCTGGGCATCTATCGCCGCGATGAAGATTTCCCCATTCCTTTTTTGAAAGAAGTATGCACTATTTGCCTGGAAACCCGCACCGGACAACTGTATACGACTCCCTGGAAATCACTCATCATTAAAAACATAGATGCCATTCACCGTACGCTATGGGATTATGTGCTGGGCAAGCATGGTATCAATGTTCGTCATGCAGCCAATGAATTGAACTGGCAGGTAGAAGACAACTGTGAAGATGGCCTGATTCTGAAACGGCATATCATCCGTTATTTCGATACCGCCGATGTACGTACCTACGGATTGTGTTTCAGCGTGAGAATCAACCGCCCAGCGAGTCTTTTTGGTACGGTAGTGATCCGCAAACAGGAAAATAAACATGGCAGCAAACTCAAATACATGCAACGCTATGATATCCTGTACACCGCTGATTACAACGCCAATTCCGCACAGCTGTTGCTATACCGCGAAGGGGTATCTAAAGAGCACCTGGGGCCTTACATTGTAGCATTATGCAAAACTTTTTATGAGCAAAAAAGTGAAGCGAATGTACTACAGCATTATGTACGGGAACAGCAATCGCTGGTAACGATACCGGTGGTGGAAAAACAGGTATATCAATGCCGGCATTGTCTTACCGTATATGATGCAACTGTAGGAGATGCAGAACAGCAGGTACCTGCAGGCACGCTGTTTAAAGACTTACCGGGGGGGTACGAATGTTTTGTATGTGCGGCGCCGTTAAGTGAATTTAAGGAAGTGAATGAGGCGGCATTACATGCCGCCGGGTAGTTCAAAGAGATTCAAATGTCCGGGATGGTAAATTTACACCGCAAATTCAATACTACCGCCGTTTTCCGTGTCAACCAGACAATCTATCCCAACTTTTTCCGCAGATTTAGCTAATTTTGCCAACTTCAGCGCCGCAAACAGGTGTGTACGCAGATCATGTTAGCAGATATTCATAACGAAACCGATGCACGGCAATACCGAATCGCCACTTCTGTATTCTTTTTTATTTCCGGATTAGGTTATTCTTCCTGGGCATCCAGGATACCTTCTATCAAGCAACAGTTGCACTTAAATGAAGCACAGCTGGGGGCCGTATTATTTGCCCTGCCCATAGGGCTGATGCTCACCATGCCTGTAACCGGCAAGCTGCTGGGTAACTTCAGCAGTCGGAAGATCATGATGTTTGGCGCCATGGTATTTAATGTGGTACTGAGTTTACCTGGCTTTGCCAACAGCATTGCACAGCTGGCACTGGTATTATTCTGCTTTGGTTCAGCCCGTAATCTGCTGAACCTCTCTATGAATGCCCAGGCAGTGGCAGTGCAGCACCTCTATTCCAGGTCTATCATGACTACCTTTCACGGAATCTGGAGTGTGGCGGGATCTGTGGGAGCGCTCACCGGTTTACTGATGGTGACTATGAACGTAGCACCCTCCTATCATCTCCTGATGGTCAGTGTGCTGCTCCTGGTATTCACGGTTTATTATTACCCCAAAACGTTCCCCGATCAACCGGTAAAAAGTACAGTAAAAAAGCCGGCCTTCTCCCTGCCAGATAAATCATTGCTGAAATATTCGCTGATCTGCTTTGCCTGTATGGCTACCGAAAATACGATGTACGACTGGAGTGGATTGTATTTCCAGAAAGTAGTGGGCACCAGCAACGCTACTGCGGTAGCGGCGTTTGTAATTTATATGGTGGCTATGACCACCGGGCGTTTCATGGGCGATAAACTGGTAAAACGTATAGGGATCAAATCTATCCTCTTATATAGTGGCTGGCTTATCCTCATCGGCTTGCTGCTGGCTATTTTACTGCCTTATCCGGTTACTGCCGGCATAGGATTTATTTTTGCAGGATTAGGGGTTGCCTGCGTGGTGCCGCTGGTATTCAGTCTGGCAGGTAAATCAAAAACCACCAACAGCGGACAAACACTTGCCTCTATTTCCTCCATCGGCTACCTGGGATTCCTGGTAGTGCCGCCACTGATCGGGTTTGTAGCCCAGGCTACCAGTCTACGCCTCTCATTTGCCATTATGGCGATATGCGGACTACTGATTGTGTTGATGGTAAGAAAGCTGGAGGAATAGCGATTTAGCTTTTAGCCATTAGCTTTTAGCTTTTAGTAAATGCAGCGGAATATTAAATGCAGCGAAACGTAAAATGCAGCGGAACAACCAGTGTGTTCCGCTGCATTTAGGAGATATTAGATGCCAGCCGTATATTTTTGTTTCAATATTGCCCGCTCCTTTTCCCCCATTCCTAATTCTTTTTCAAAGAAATTCTCCACTGTTCCGTATTTCGTTTTAATCGCATTAAAGAAACTGTGTAACAGTTCCGGTTTCAGCTCCAGTGCCTTACGGATGGTTTCTACATCCAGGCCGGTGCTCTGCTGCATACCTTTAAACATTTTCGCATTCATCGGCATCAGGTATACATTGCTCGCCGTAAAATCTGCTTCGATGGTGCTTTGTGGCACACCCAACGCATACAGGAATAAGGCGGTAGCCATCCCTGTTCTGTCGCGCCCACCTGTGCAATGATACATAATGGATTCGCTGGCGGGTAAAGTCAGTAACTTCTGAAACAGTGGTTTGTAGCGCGCACCGAGATACTGGGTGTTGCCGTAGAACTTCTCCAGAAAATTACCGCTCTTAATAATCTCTCCCATCTGAGCAGCACCCGGTAAACTATCGCTGCCCGCAGGACACAGCTGATAATCGGTATGTGGCAACAGGTGATCCGGCGCTACCGCCGCCTCTTTTACACCACGAAAATCAATCACAGTATGGATATGTTTCTGTTCCAGCAACAACAAATCCTGGTCTGTTAAATGGATCACATCTGCGGAGCGGAATACTTTTCCCCATACCACCTGCTTGCCATCGGTAGTTTTATATCCACCTACATCGCGGAAATTCACGGTTCCCTGCATGCGTACCACGCGTTGGGCACTGTCTGACAATTGAGCAAAAGCTGCACCTGGCATAGCGATAACCAGCGCCAATATTATTTTCTTCATGTTGTTATTTTTATTTTTTTTGGAGAATATTATTTGATGATGTCCCAACGGATCCCTGCCTGGCCGCGACTACCGTACCATTCTGCAGATGCAATACGGCGCTTATCGCCCAGGTAGGTTTTTAACGGTTCATTGGTGATGTTGTTCAACTCTGCAAACACTTTAATGCTGGCCGTAATGCTTACAGTGGCAGACGCATCTACCGTAAAATTTTTATCTGTCCAGATATAAAAATCTTTTCCCAACTGCTGATTGAGTGTTTCTACTGATGCGCCGCGGTAATTGCCGGCAATACGCACCATTACACCTTTGCGCTCGTAGAACAGGATACTGTTGAAAAGATGTTTGGACTGATTTGGCAAACTGGTCCGATCACTTACTTTGACCCCATTGGTTGTTCTGGGAACATCTACAGCAGAATGTATAAAAGTATAGTTCAGCTCTGCACCAAAGCCACTGAAAAATCCCGGCAGAAAATCAAACCGTTTATTGATACCTGCTTCTAGTCCGGCGAGAGATGCGTTGTTCAGGTTTTTCGCCTGCGCTACCATGTAGTTATTTCCATTCTCTGTATAATAGCTTTTGTCGGCAAAAATGACATTCTTAATTTGTTTGTAAAAAACACCTCCGGAAAGCAAACCTATATTGGAAAAATAGTATTCTCCCATCAGGTCGAAATTATTGGAAAACGTAGGTTGCAGGTCAGGATTACCTTTGGTGATGGTAATGGTAGATCCGGTGTTATCCACTGATTGTCCTGGTGTAAGATCCGTGAAATTAGGGCGGATAAAAGTACGGGTATAGGCTGCACGCAGACTAGCCTGATCGTTGATATTATATTTCAGGTGTAACATTGGTAACAGCGCATTGTAATTATTATTTACTGTTGCTGGTGTTACCGTAGTCACTTTAGGCGTACCTGCGGTAGTGGCTTTGGATCCATGCAGCGTAAACGCGGTATATTCATTTCTTACACCGGCAGTCATTTTCAGTTTATCTGTCAAATCAATTTCCACCATTGCGTAGGCAGCTGCTACGTTTTCTGTGCCTGTGTAAATATTGGTGGCATTGGAAGCGGAGGTATAATTCCCGAATCCGTTTTTGCGCAAAGCCGCGGTATCGTATAAATCAAACAACTGTTGTTTGGTAAGCGGATCCATAATAAAGGAATTGTAATTGCCGCCCATACCTTTAAAGAAGCCACTGCGTCGTGGAAAATCAGTGCGCTGTAGCTGATCCAGCACCAGCAGATCCGGTGATTTGGGGATGCCTAATGCCGCACCGGGCAGGTATACAATGTTGGAACCATACATGCCTGATCTGTCTTTACGCCGGTATTTGGCACCAAACTTCAGATTCACCCGGGAAGATGCATTTACCTTAAAATTCAGCTGGGCTGTTTTATCTTCTTCCTTTGTGTCCAGTTGTGCAATGACCAGTTGCTGCAAGGTCAACTTCGCCGGATCCATTACTTCTGCTGGATTCTTTACACCGGCATCAAAATGCAAGGGATCACCACCTATACCCTGCGGGGAATCAAAGCCCCAGTATCTTTTACCATCGGAAGAAAGATTATTGAAACCACCATTGATCTTTTGCCGGAAGGTGGCAATAGGCAATCCTTTGTTACCATTGGTAGGCGGTGTTTCCAGGAAATATTTGGTGTAGTAGTCGCTCATGGTCCAGTCCATTTTCACCTTGGAAGACAACTGATGTTCACCCCCCAGCTCACCTCCGTTCAATACCGTCTGATAATAGGAATAACGGTAATTGTACTGAAAACGACTGTTGTTATAGTCTACATAAGATTCATATACCGGGCGGATATCATTGAATTTATCCATCAAACCACGCAGGAATATTTTATTGGCCGCATTGAATTTATATTCCAGTCCTATATTACCGCCATACGTTTGCCGTTTGCCCATATAGCGTTTCAGCAATACGGTGCTGATAGATTTCTGCTGTGCCGGATCCGGCAAGCCGGTATTGTACGTTACCTCATAGGCGTCCGTACCCCATTGCCGGTCCCAGATAGCACCGGCAACCATTACGCCGAGTTTGTCTTTGAAGAAGCGATCTCCATAAACCAGGGAAGCATTGTAGGTAGCATTTTTGGAGAAGGTATTATAACCACCGGCGGCGCTTACATTCAGTGTTCTTTTAGCTGGCGCGGTGCGGGTAATAAAGTTAATAGATCCGCCAATCGCATCCCCTTCCATATCTGGCGTAATGGCTTTCGCCACCTGTACGTACTGGATCATTTCAGAAGGAACAGCGTCGAGTACCGAGTTGCGGTTGCCCAATACATTGGCGCTGGGTAATCGGCTACCATTGAACATCGTAGACGTCCAGGCAAATGGCGTACCTCTCACAGTAGCAGCATCTGCTTCGCCATGGTAACGGGCTACTGCCACGCCCTGCACACGTTGTACGGCTTCTGCCGCATTACGGTCCGGTAATTTACCGATAGCATCTGCTGCAATCACCTCCATAATCGCCAGGGAGTTTTTCTTAATGCTCAGCGCCTTTACCTGAGAAGGTGCCATGGTACCGTGTACCAGCACTTCGCCAAGTTTACCTCCTGTAGGTGAGAGTAAAATATTGCCGGCATCGTTGATACCGGATTTTACATGCAGTTCCAGCTTCTTTGTTTCATGACCTATATAAGATACCAGCAAAGTGATTTTACCGGTGGTATGTACATTCAGTGTAAACGATCCGTTAAGATCTGTGGCGGTACCTGATGGGATGCCGGCAGCCTTTACGGAGGCGCCGGGTAAATGTCCTTCCCTGCCATCAATAACCCCTTTGATTGTTTGCGCCTGCACCGTTCCTGCTGTTGCCAGCAATAACGCCAATATACAGTAGCGGGGATGGGATAATTTCATAAAAAGGTGATTCATATGAAGGTAATTTTCAGCAAAAGTGGTGGCTGTGTGTCAATGCGGCGACCGCATGCAACAAGGGGCACCTGTACAGGTATTTATCCGCTTAAACGTACCAACTTTCGTTGAAAACCAATGTATTAACATGTGTTACCAAATCATTACCAAATAGCGTATGGGTATGGCAAAATGCATGGTTTAACATTCCGGTAATATTGCTTTTCTACTTTGGGGGCATATCCAGGCTATGATTTATGTAATTGCTATCGGGGCATTTCAGGCACTTACTGCTGTTGCGTTATTATGCAGCAGCAAATTGCGGAGCAAAGCAGATTTTTTGCTGATACTGCTCCTATGTAGTATTGCTGCACATCTGGCGATTAAATTCTTTATTTACTCCTTTGTGGAAGATGACCATGTGCGAACACAAATGAATACATTCATTGGCTTTTGCTATGGACCGTTATTGTATTTATATGCACGGCGGCAGCAGGATGCCAGCTTTATTCCGGCTTCTCACTGGTATGTATTCCTTCCATTTATTGGGGGCGCAATAGGCTATCTGACAGTGATGTGTGTGCTGGCCTGGTCGGCAGCCGCAGGGCATGCAGTACTGTACTTTTACAATGAATCTACTACCTGGACGATCCTGCTGATGGGCTTTCTTTTTTCGGCGCTGGCGATCCGTATCAGCCGGAAATACCTGGGTGACAAGCCTCAGGAGAAAAAGCTGATCAACAGCATCAGTTACCTGCTGATGAGTATTAGCGCCATTTCACTGGTATTTAAGCTGGGGCAATCAGCTAATATCATTAACGTTCAGCATATTATTATTTGCAGAGACATCGTGTATTCCTTGCTGTTAGTAATTTGTCTCGTTATTATCCGCTACAAATATGTAGGGATCATGGGTACGTCACCTGTAAAAGAAACAGTTGTGGCGGAGATCCCCGTAATAGCTGAAATAGCTGTTATCCGCAAAACACTACTCACTGCCACCGAACATCAGCACATCCTGCAAACGCTGGAAGCACATCTCCATAAAACAAAAATATTTACAGACGCAGAACTGAGCCTGGATAAGCTGGCACAGGGTGCGGGTATCAGCAAATACCATATCTCTGAAGCGTTGAACAGCTATGCGTGCAAATCATTTTATCAGTACATCAATGAATGGCGTATACAGCGGGCCACAGAACAGATCCGGTTTATGAATGAAAAAGCATTGCCGGTAAATATGCTGACACTGGCCTATGATTGCGGCTTTAAAGCCAAATCTTCTTTCAACCAGTATTTTAAAAAGATTACCGGCCTTACACCTACTGAATATAGCAGAAAGCAAAAGGCAGAAAGCAAAAAGCCATTGAAGCAAATGATCTAAGCGGAAAATAATATTTGTTACAGCCATTTGCTTCAACCAGCTGCAGTTTACCCGCAGCAATTTCCCGTCTGCATAAAAAATCAGGCACAACAGAATAGCCGGTTTCTCCACTTAAACAGCGGATGATTACCCGGTGTATGAAATAACAGAAAAGGCTTAAATAAATGAACCCGCCGTAGTAGCGGGTTCAATGACTAAAACAAAACTTGAGCCATTGGGTAACCGGCTATTAGCATACCCAAAAAGTTTCTCCGCAGCTGATAAACCGCGTTGTTGGCAAGGTGCGCTGTTTATCTGTTTCCTGCGGTGCTTTGCTCAAACTTGCCACCGTGATTTTTGTGAGCTTCAGTTTTGAAGTGATTTTCTTTTTCATGATTGTACAGATTATGGTTAATTGAATCTACGCAAAGAACCTATCAATAACAATCACGTAAAAAGGGGATTTATTATTGTTGTGCCCCCTTACTGATCTGATTATTTACAATCCGGGCTTTGCCGTCTATATCCAGGCTCCCATTCACTTCTGCCGAAATCACCACCCCTGTATTTTTCGCAGGGGAATTTGCGGAAATATGCAGATCAGGTAACGTAGTACTGATCAGCAAAGGATCTGCGCCATATACGGAACTGGCATCTGCACCGGAAGCTGCTTTCCACGCTGCAAAATCTGTAATCACATTGTCTTTCGTACTTCCCCAGATCCATTGCGGTGTGCCGGTGGTATAAAAAAGGTTATTGTCTATCACATTGCCGGAACCGGTGTTGGTATACTTATGTATAAATATATCTACCGGTCTCGCATATACGATATTATTTTTGATCACATTGTCAAAGCATGATTCTGTCAACCTGATCTCTCCTTCAATTTCACCAAAGGCGCCCACTTCTTTATTATTAAACAGCAGCGTGTTGTTCACCACATAGCAGTTACGGGTACCACCGGAAGTGTAGCCCAGGTAACCACCCAGATAAATACCGGTGCGCCAGCAGTTAAACACAAAGTTATTTCTGACAATGCAGTTGCTGGTAGGGTAGGCATCGTTTTCGCTTACAATCCCAATACCGCGATCGGCTTCATGTATGCGATTTCTCTCTACGGTAATATTCCTGGCTCCGTCTACATAAATAGCAATGGCGCCATGTCCGTGGGTACCGCCTACAGGACCACGCGTCATATCAATGTTATACAATTCATTGTCGCTGATCACACCGTTGCGGGCGTAATTAAAAGCAGGGTTGGTGTTGGCGGCATAACCACCTGCTGCATCAATACCGATATTTTCTGTATTGTAGATGGTATTTCTGCGGATGGTAAAGCCATCTACATATCCGTTGATGGTAAGGTTCTCGCTGTAGCCCGTTTTGGTATCATGGATGATATTATCTTCTACCAGGATATTCTTCATCACGTCAGGGGTATTGCCAATGATTTCTATGCCATGACCACTTCTCCCCTGAGAAGGATCCACATTATGTTCGATGTTATAAATTTTATTTTTACGGATAATGATATTGCCTGATCCTGCGTTGGCGGTGATCCCATTTACGCTTGCCCAGGATACGCTGCTCTTTAGGTTACAGATATCAAAACCCTCCAGCACTACGTAGCTGACGTTACTGATGGTAACGAGGGCTTCCTGACCGGAAACTGTCAGTCCTGTGCCATCAATAACAGCTTTTTCACCGGCGTATGCTTTTAATGTAATTAGTTTTTCGAGCCGGCCCGCTTTGGGGAAAGATACTTTTTCGTAATAATTACCTGCTCTCACAATAACGCTGTCGCCCGGGATCGCCTTTGTTAAAGCGCTGTTGATACTACGCATGGGTGTACCGATAGCGCCATTTGCGGCATCATTACCGGTAACAGACACATAATAGGTATGTGTTTTTGCAGTTACAACGGGTTCGGTTGTACTGCCTTTACTACAAGCACCTGCAAGGAATGCCAATAAGAAAATATACATGTTCCTGTTTAACATAGTTATTAAAGTATAAGGCGGCAATACGATGTATTGCCGCCCCGGGTTCGCATTTAGATTATTATTCTGTAACTATCTTTCTTACCCTGTTATTATTCTTATCCAACACATACACGATACCTTTTTTATCCACCGCCACACCCATAGGTGCATTGAAAGAGGCGGCTTCTCCGATAGCATCTGCAAAACCAGCTTTGCCGTTACCGGCATAGGTAATTACATCCCAGGTATTAGCGGAGATAAAACGGATACTTTCATCCACATTAGCACCATAACTACCGTTGCCTGCTACATAAATATTCCCACTGCCATCAACTGCTACGCCCCATGGATTGGCAAACCGTGCCGCTGAGCCAATACCATTTACAAAGCCAGGAACTCCGGTGGCGCCAGCAATCACACTACGAGCCCAGGTACCTGCTTTAAACTGAAGAATGGTTTGATCTCCGTAGGCGGATACGTAAAGATTACCCGCTTTATCGAAATTCATACCACCAGGATTATTAATGCCACTGATAATCTCCTGGCTGCTGCCATCCGGCTTCATTTCGATGACGTTTCCTGCACCAACACTGGAATAGTATACTTTCCCGGTTGTTTTATCTACCGCTATATTCCACGCTTCTGCAATGGCATTTCCCAGTGTGGTGGTAGTCCCATCCGGTGTAATTTTACGAATAGCTCTTCCCGGATCCGCTACATATACATTTCCTGCGGCATCAGTAGCTACCCCGTATGGAATCCCAAAACGTGCTGTCGGTCCTTTTCCATCGTCAGTACCCGTGCTGCCCGGAAAGCCAGCCAGCACACTCACGTTGCCTACACTATCGATTTTACGGATGCAGGCATTACCCGGATCGGCCACGTATACGTTTCCGTTATCGTCTGTTGCCATCCCCATCATTCTGTACCAACCTTCTTTATTAAATGCAAACATCGCATCTGTTCCTGCGCCATCTGCATAACCTGCTTTACCATTACCAGCCAGCGTAGTAACTGTTCTGGTAAAGATGTACCGGAAAGTACTGTCGCTGGTCACCGTGTCATTTCCAATTTTCACTACCACTTTACCGGAGCCACAACGCTTTGGCACCACTACCATAATTTGTTTGGTATTAGCGCCCACAATAGCGCATCGTTTACCATTGATGGTGACACTTATTTCCGAAGTATCTGTAGAAAAATTATTACCCGTAATTAATATTTCGGTGGTGGCTCCGCCCTGTGCCGGAATGAAGTCAGCCACTGAAATGGGTGAACCTGTGGTGTGTTTTAAATCATTGTCTTTTTTACAACCGGCCAATACCGCTGTCATCAAAAAACAACCCGTCAATATATATGAATTCAGTGACCTGATCATAGCAGTTAATTAAGATTGAATAAATAAAAGATTACCAGCCCGGGTTCTGCATTAATGATCTGTCTCTTTCCAGGTCACCCTGGGTGATCGGAAACAGGTACATTTTGTTATTCCAAACCCTTCTCTGGAAAACAGTGCGCTTATAATAACCGGTGAAAGAAAATCCAAGGTCATTGTCATTGGCATTTACATCCATGCCATAGATCACCTGGTTTTCAGGATTGCCGAGCATTTTCCTCCGCAGCAGTGTAAACGTGCGATCACTTTCGAAGCACAGCTCTACCTGTCTTTCTCTCAGGATAATTTTCCGCATCTGGTCTTTATTGCCTAAAGCGCCGGGATAAACGTCTTCTATGCCGGGTAGTCTGGCTCTTTTCCTTACCATGTTCAGGTAAGTCACGATGTCAGCATTGCCAGGATCGTACTCATTCAATGCTTCCACATAATCCAGCAATACTTCTGCATAACGGATAAGGATATACGGCCCGCGGTATGCGGTGTTATCAAGGCGGATATTATCATTCGGACTAATTCTTTTCAGTGGCAGGTAGCCGGTAATATTGCTGCTCGCCATCGCTCTCTGCCCGGATTTACCGGTATAGTAAAACTCTTGTCTGCCTGTACCATTTATATTGTTGGTGGAAGAGTAATAGTTTTTGTCATCTACTGTTACTGCTGGTAATACCGGACGTCCGTTATAAGCGATGTAGGCATAGAACCGCGGCTCTCTTTTCACATACATGTTCCAGTCTCCCTGCTTGTAATCCCAGTCATGCGTACCATTGTCAGGTGAAAATCCTGTTTCCACATATCCCGAAGCCGGATCATCAATGGTACGGCCGTTATCCATGGAAAAAGCGTCTACCACGTTCTGTGTAGCATTATACATGTTATAACCACCTGGTCCGGGAGAGGCACATTTGGTGAATCCCCAGCGGCTCCAGTCGAGACTGGCCAGGATGATTTCATCATTCCAGGACGTAAGGAACAGGTCACGAACGGAAAGGTAGGGATCCACATTACCATTTTTATCCGTGGCGGTATACAGTTTATAACGTGACGAGTCGATGATATCTTTTGCTGCTTTCGCGGCAATCCTCCATTTATTGGGATCTGCTGAAACTGGTGCCAGTGCAGTTCCATCCAGATTTTTGAAGTTGCTGAAATCAGGATTACCATTCCATAAAGGACTGGCGGCCAGTTGCGCTGCTTTCTCTTTAATGGCCATGCAGGCGCCTTTGGTGATTCTGCCGAGGTTACCAGAAGAACTCCACGCAGAAGGCAATCCTGCTGCAGATTGATCCATCAGGCTATTGATATTGGTCACACAGGCATCGAAAGGTGCACGGGAAAATTTACTGTAATCTTCATCCTGTCCCAGCAGACCGGGTACAATTACATAGGGGCCATATTTTCTTAGCAGCAACCAATAAAAATAACCGCGCAGAAAATAGTTTTCTGCTTTGTACTGCTTTTTTAAATCCTGGCTTAGCTGTATTTCCGGTACCTTATCAATATTCTGCTCAAAGATGAAAGTCTTCCGAATGAAGGAATACTGCGTCCCCCAGTTATCCCAGGGTGAATTAGAGGGATCCCAGTTGCCCGATACCATGTTTCTTACAGCAACGGTAGGAATGGCGCATGAGGATTCGTCCGAAAAGCCAAGGGTAGCCCAATCGCCACCATCCGGACCACGCAGGCCGGTGTAAATATTATTCAGATAGGCTTCTGCGTTAGCTTTTGTTTGCCAAATCTGGTCTTCTGTTAACAGGTTATCCGGTTTCTTATCCAGGTATTTGCTGCAGGATACCAGGCTAATGGAGATAATACCACAAAAGAAGAGAAACAGGTATTTATATCTGGTCATAACATGATCTTTTTTGCTTGATTAGAATTGCGCTCTCACGCCAATGGTCACTGTTTTCGGATAAGGATACTTGGCTGAGTTATTACCCAGTTCAGGATCCCATAATTTAAACTTCGTGAAAGTGAGGAGGTTGGTAGCTGCACCATACACCTGCAAGCTGCTGATACCTCTGCGCTTCATCTGAGGCGTAATAAAAGAGTAGCTGAGGGAGGCCTGTCTGAGACGCATAAAACTGCCGTTTTTCATCCACCAAGTACTGTTTACATAGTTATTGTCGCTGGTACTTGCCTGTGTTAATCTTGGATAATGCACATTCTGGCTCGGATTATCAGGTGTCCACCTGTTCAGCATGTCTGTAATGCCGTTAGCCGGATACTGACCCATCCCTGCAAAAGGTACCACACCTACACCAGCCGCACCGTCCTGGTCATGGGATATATCTGCTCCGTTTGCCATGATGCTTACATCCGCCACACCGGCGAAAACAGCGGACAACTCAAAGTTTTTATATCCTACATTAAATCCATAACCATATGACCATACCGGGAAGTATGACTTGCCAAGATAAGTTTGATCGTTAGCATCTATTTTTCCATCACCGCTTAAATCAGCATACTTTATATCACCAGGATATACCTTTCTTGTTTGCGTAGGACTTTTATCTACATCCGTTTGATCTACAAACAATCCCAGGCTCTGATACCCGTAAAACTCACCAAAGCTATGGCCTTCCAGCTGTTGATAAGGGAAGATCGCTTTAGGCCTGTCGGCATACAGGATCTTGTTTTTAGCGTAGGTAATGTTACCAAATACGCGGAAAGTAATGTCTTTGCCGATGCGATCGGAATACTCTACACTTCCATCGATACCTTTATTTTCCAGTTCCCCAAGGTTACCATAGATATTAATGCCACTATAACCACCAATAGACGAAATAGAGCTACGTTGCACCAGGATGGAAGTTCTTTTATCGCGGAACGCATCCACCACCACATTCAGTTTATTCCAGAATCCCAGTTCCAGGCCAATATTTGTTTTAGCTGATTTTTCCCAGGTAAGATTCTGTGTACCAATTACAGTAGCGGCGATACCGCCATAATAAGTAGGAGTGCCAGAACCACCAAAAGAGGTGCCGTTAGCACCTTCCAGATAGGTCAGATAACCAAAACGGTCGGCTCCATTTCCATTTCCAATCAGGTCATTACCTGTCATACCATAAGAGCCTCTGATCTTAAGCAGACTGATTGTTTTGGTCAATGGCTGGAAAAAATCTTCCTTTGAAATGACCCATCCTATGGATGCTGCCGGGAAATATCCCCATCTTTTTCCTTTCTCAAAATTTTCAGAACCGGTAGCACCCATATTCACTTCCGCCAGATATTTATCCATATACGAATAAGTAACCCTGGCCGCAGCATTCTGACTGCGGAAAGGAATGGATCTTTTCAGATTATCGGCAGATCCTATTAACCTGTTCCGGAGTGCTCCTACCACCAGCGCACCTATGTTATGTTTACCAAAGCTACGATCGTAATTAACGGTACCTTCCAGGTACATCATGCGTTCTCCCTGAGAGGAGGAACTATAATAGAGATAGGTATCGCCTGTACGGGTACGCTCAAAATTCAGGCTACCATCTTCGTTCCTTCTATCGGCATACCAGAGATCATTTGCTCCACTCCGGCGGTTATCAAATTCACCATAGGTATCAAAAGAAAATTTTCCGTTGGCACTCAAGCCAGGTGTAATAGCATCCAGTTTTTGATTAAGACTTAACACGGATTGCACAGAAGGTCTGAACTCTGTGGCATATCCGGAATTTTGTACCAGGTTAAAGGGATTGGTACCTCCATTATTTCTGGGACCAGCCCATTTATTACCGGGGTATTGAACAGGGAATGAAATAGGATTAGTGCCATAGGCAGAGTACCAGATGGCGCCGGCAGAGTTGCCGGGATAGCGGCTGTTCACCAGCATCGAAGCAAGGTTGAGGGAAAGAACGGTTGTTTTGGTGACATTCAGATCTACATTGCTTCTGAAATCGTATCTCTTAAAATTAAGGTTGGGATTATATTTTTCTTTAGATACATTATATTGACCATCCTGGTTGTAAAAGGACATGGAAACATAATAACGCATGGCTTCTCCACCACCGCTGACGTTTACATTGGCATTGGTCATGGATGCCCATTTCTTGTAAATTGTATTGAGCCAGTCTACATTCGGATACAAATAAGGATCCAGTCCGCTTTCTGTTTTCCTGATTACTTCATCAGAATAAGTTGCTTTATTCCCCATATTCACCTGCGCTTCATTATACAGCTTCATATAGGTAACTCCATCCAGCATCTTAGGTAATTGCGTTAAACCACTGAGACCAGTTTCTGCTTTAGCGGATACTTTGGGTTTACCAGCAACACCTCTTTTGGTAGTAATGATCAGTACACCATTAGCGCCTTTGGCGCCATATACCGCTGTAGCAGATGCATCTTTCAACAGGGAAATGCTCTGAATATCTTCGGGATCAATATTATTAAAAGCCCCACCATAGGTGCTGTTTACATCTTCTCTTTGCACCCCGTCTACAATAACCAGCGGAGAGGTGCTACCTGTAAAACTTCCGATCCCACGAATGGTAAAGTTAGGATTGTCGTAGCCTGGTTCGCCACCCCCGCTCTGCATGGAAATCACACCGGCTACTTTTCCCACCAGTGCATTCGTTAAAGAACGAACCGGTGTTTTCATATCCGCCATGTTTACAGACGCCACGGAACCCGTAACCGTTACCTTTTTCTGCGCGCCGAATCCCACTACCACTACTTCATTCAGCTCATCTACTTTCGCAGCCAAACTGATTTTCAGTGTTTTCTGGCTACTCACCCGAACTTCTTCCGGCTTCATACCCATCATCGCAATTTTCAGGACATCATCTTTGGTGGCATTAATGGAAAAAACACCCATTACATCGGTAACGGTGCCTTTCTTTGAATCTTTTACGGAAATAGTGGCGCCGGGTAAGGGATTACCATCGGCGTCCATTACAAGTCCCCGGATAAGCCACTCTGCCTGTTTTTCCGTTGGAGCAGAAGCTGGTGCTGCAGAAACAGATTCCTGCGGCGCTGCTTTCTTATCCAATACAATGCGGTTCCGCTGTACAACATAGCTGATGTTTTTACTTTTGAAGATAAAGTTCAGTACATCATCCAGTTTGGCTTGTTGAAAATTGAGTGAAATTTTTTCCCCATCATTCAGCAACTGATTGCTGTACACCAGCGTGAGACCAGTTTGCTTTTTAATGGCACGGAATACCTGCAGCAGCGATACATCATTTCCTGTAACAGTAACAATAGACTGTAATGAAGGCGTTGGAGTTTGTGCCTGCACAGTGAAAAATGAAGTACATACAAGGCCGCATAGCACCAGTAAGCGTACCACTCTTCGCATAGCCAGTTGGCAGTGGCGTATACTTTTTCTCATTCGGGAATTGTTTACAAGTTAAAACGATTATACAGCAAATGGCATTTACAAATGCTTATCAATAGAACTACATCGATTTTGCAAAAACGGGTGACAGGCAGAGTGGACTTTTTTTTTAATAAGTATACCCTTCGTAGGTGATGTTCACGGCAGTACCTGAACCTGGCCAGATAAACTTGGTGTACCAGTTACCTTCACTGGTAATTCTTTGCTCTACTCCCGGCTGTACAGGCAATCCGTAAAACGTAACGGTATGCGAGCCGTAATAATAAGCTGTTTTGGTATCCGACTGGAACTGTACCTGCACATCACCGGTGAAAACAGATACCCAGTTCATGGTCACCACCAGGCTTAATGCCGGATACGGATTAAACACGATGCTGGCTACTTTAGCAGATGGACTAAAATGCCGTACAGCAGCTGGTTGCAGGTGGCGACTGCGGTCACTGGCAGCCGCTTTTACGGTGTTAACAGACTGCCATCCTATCATCAGGAATAGCACAGGAAGTACAATGAACTTTTTCATGTTCGTTCAATTTTAGATTTACGGGTGAGGAAATACGAATTGAGAACAACAGTTGAAAAGCCCATCTCTGTTTTTACAAAGTATACGGGAAAACAGCATACTTACATGCACGAATGCTTTTCAGTATAACTACTCGTTTTCGGAAAAACGGGTGACAATCTTATGGAGTTATATGGAGAATATTTACTTCAGAATAATTTCACTGCCGGACAATTGATAGTCGACATGCGCAGTGGTTTTAAGATCAGATAAAAAATCATCTAACCTATTCCGGTCCATCAATCCTGTAACGGATTTGCCGGCAAATTTATCTTTATCCATGACGAAGTGCATCCCATAGAAACGGGCGGCTTCCTGTATAAGCGAAACCAGTGGCATCCGGTGATAGTAGTATACCCCGTTGCGCCAGGACAATACCTCTTCTTCATCGAAATGACTGGTGGTAAATCCTTTATCTGTGCCGTAGTCGGCTTGTACACCAGGTTGCAGGGTTTGTTTTTCCGTTCCCTTGCCATGGGCGATCACGCTACCTGATACCAGCGAAGTTTTCACAGTGCCGGCCTGATAAGTATTAATATTAAAAGCAGTACCCAATACCTGCACACTGTTCAATGCAGTATGCACGATAAAAGGACGCTGTGCATCCTTTGCTACATTAAAATAAGCTTCTCCTGCTACATATACTTCCCTTGAAGACTTCCCGAAACGGAAAGGGAAACGTAAACGGGTAGCGGCATTCAGCCATACCTCTGTGCCATCGGACAGGGTTAATTTATAACTTTCTCCCGCAGGTACATCCAGTGTATTTTGTACGGTATCTGAAGAGGTATATTGTAAAGCGCCGTTGCTGGTATTCAGCGTGGCATTATTTAAAGCGATTGTTTTGGTGCCGCTATCTTTACTCAGCTCAATAGCTTCTCCATGGCTCGTCAGTAGTCGCACCGGCTTTTTTTGTTGCTGCTGCACGGCGGCAGCAGAATAGTATACCCGGGTAGTTTTATAACGAGTAAAAAAGACAAGAATACTGCTACCCAGTAACAGCGTCACTGCTGCAGCAATCATTATTTTTTTCAGCGTCACTACTTTGGTGGATACAGGATCTTTTCTTTGTTCCCTGATGGCATTCAGCATGGCATCTGAACTAATACGTTGCACGTAGCCGCTGGCATTTATGCTTTCATCTTCCTTCACCAGCAAATCCCACTGAGCTTTAAATGCAGGATCCTGTTGCAGTTGCTGCTGCACATAGCTTTCCTCTTCTGCAGAGAGTGTACCCGACAAACGTTCTATATATAATTCAAATATTTTTTCCGCTGCTACTTCCATGATTGTTAACAAAAAACGCGGGCTAATACCCTTTATTAATGATTGCATGACGTAACACTTTCAGCCCCCGCTTTAAATGAGTTTTGAAAGAATTGATACTGATGCCCATCTCATCTGCCGCTTCCTGATATCGCTTACCCTGTATATACACCATTTCTATAGCCGATCTTTTTTGGATGGCCATATCATTTATAGTCGTCAATACCTGTTTATAATAATCTGGTGAAGTCTCCGGGATGCCTATACAAGTTTCTTCCTGCAACTGGGAAAATGCAGCCTGTTTCTGCCGTTCCGCCTTTTGCTTTTTCAGCAGTGTCAGACAACGGTTTTTAATTGCCTGATGCAGGTATCCTTTGATATCACCATTGAATTGAAGATATAACTTTCTGTCCCAAATATCCAGGAAGAAAGTTTGTACAAGATCATTTGCTTCCGCTTCATTGCGYAGGAACCAATAAGCATTCACACAAAGCAGCTTATGATACTTCATAAATAAAGCATCGTACGCGGTGGCATCTCCGTCCTTTAACCGTTCAACCAATTCTATGTCTGAAGGATGATTCATTTAACAAGACAGCCTTATTAGTGATAATACTTTACAGGTGACATAAACACATAACTATTCTTATTGCTGTATGCAGACAGCTGGTTACCGATTCTGATGATTATAAATGATATTGGAAGAAATCTACTTCTTCCATTGTTCAACTGCTGTTACTAAAGATTTTGGCTAAATGACTTCTAAATTGAAATCAAGGTAAATAATAAAATTGTAAAAACATAAGGGTATGTTAAAAAAAGTAAAAGCCCCGGCAAAGTATGCCGGAGCTTTTTTTCACAGGGGTTTCAGTAGACAGCTTATAACTTAAAGAAGATTTTTTTCTTATATAACCAGTAGCACAGTCCCCATTCCAGTGCAAGCGCAGCAAAGGCGGAAATGATTTCCTGTATACTTTCCGGTACCCCCACCATTCCGGTGAAGCCTTTTACAAAAATACCAGTGGCTCCATTGACCCATTGTACACCTACTGTTTCGAAAAAGAGGTAAATAAAAATAGCGTTCATCCCTACTACCGTGGCCAACCAGGCATACCGCACATTTTGCTTTACATCTATGATCCAGTACAGCAATGCCAGTAATAACATCACCCAGCCTCCTGACGCCAGTGTAAAAGACGAAGTGGCTATTCGTTTAATAATAGGGGTGATACCCGTCCAATCCAGCCCAAAACCGGCAATTAGTCCTATTACTCCGGCTACCAGCAGTATTTTAATTTTCCCGGCAGATGACCGGCTGCTGATGAGTAACTTCCCCGCCAGTACTCCCCATATGGTATGCGCCGCAGTAGGTAAAAAATTAATGGTGACCCAACCGCCGCCATCATTTAATTTCCCCATCAGCACCATATCCATAAAAGATCCAAAATTATGATCCTGCACAAATGGCTGTTCATAACCAGGTACCAGTATAAAACGATAAAGCAGGTCGGTGGCCAGTAATAATAACAGACTTACCCCCAGCTGGAAACCATAGGAACGGCGTATGATCAGGTAAGCAATGAGGGTAGTAACGGATAGTTGTGTAAGCACATTCCATAGCTCCCATACTAACCTTCCTGCATATACGCAATGGAGGGCAGTACCAAATATAAACAACTTTAAACAACGAATTGCAATATGCCGGAAGTTTTGTGACCAGGTAACGCCCTTTTGTGTTTTATAATAATAAGAGATGTACATGGCAGATCCAGCCATGGTCATAAACGCCGGCTGTACCAGATCCCAGGCCCTCAGGCCATTCCAGGGATGATGAAAAAACTGTTCTGTCAAAATACCGGCTATGCCGGCGGGATGCAACTGCGCTATCGACTCATATATGCGGGCACTTTCTCCGGCCAGGAGAATCATGATAATTCCACGCATCACATCCAGGGAAATCAGTCGTTGGTTGACATTGGTTGTACTGTTCATTGTCCTGATTGTAGGCTTAAATTAATAATTATTCCGGCATATTTAATAAAAAAGATGGAGCGCCTTCGTCAGGAATAGTGCCCAACTGTGTTCCCCAATCGCTGGTAGTGGCCACCATGCCCAATCGTATAGCCGTACCCGTAAATCCTTTTATTTTTGACCGGTCCAGTTTTCCTTCAAAACGAAGTACTCCACCAGCCTCCGATACCGTACCTATTGTAAAGAAATCAGTGCCGGATTGCGGATCAAAGTTGAACCCGGCTTGTGCCCCGCTATGATAATACATCGCCATAGGTATAGCCGGCGCCTTCAATAACCACTGTCCTTCCAGCAACACATCATATGCTCCGCCAGTGAAAAGTGACGTCAGATAGCCGGTACCTGCATTATTATCGCTGTCGATATAAACATCGAAGATCACCCCATCCGATTGCTTACCCGTCATCTCCCCATAGAAGTATACGTACTGTCCATCATAATCAAATTTGGCCTTTTTAAATACCCCTCCTTTCGGACCAGCCACCATCATGCTCTGGCTGATAGTATCCCAATCAGCCAGACTGTTATCCGTCAGTTTCACCGGCGATGTTTTGGAGATCCTTATTACCGTTGACCCTTCGGCGGTCACTCCATCTCCCGAAGTAGCATACAGGGTAGGTACATACTTGCCTTTACCTTTATAGGTATGCACCGGGCTTTGATCAGTAGCAGTGGTACCGTCACCAAAATCCCATTTCCAGGACGTAGCGCCGGTAGTGGTATTATTAAACGTTACCTTATTACCATCTACGTCAATGGTGTATACGACCACTGGTGCAGGTTTCACATCATCTTTCTTACAGGCGGATGCTGCACAGAGCAGCAATAATATATATAGCAGTTGCTTTTGCATGTTCAGGGAGTTTTAAGGATTCTGGATGCACAGTTTATTCGTTTCTACTTCATCAATCGGGATGTAATAGATGATCTTGGAATTATCCGGCTGTATCAGCATGTTAGGATAACCGGAAGGATTCTTAGCCGGGTTGATATCCGACTGTTTCAGTCCGGGTAAATGATAGCCCCAGTAAGTTCTGTTCATCGGTCTTTTATTCCGATAGAGGTCATAACTCCGGTGGCCTTCAAATGCCAGCTCCAGCCTTCTTTCCTTTAATACAATATCCAGCGCTGATTTACCGGCAGGCAATTGCCGGTGATACAACGCATTGGCCAAACCACGGTTGTTGCGGATCATATCCACATCATCCAGTGCGGCACCGGTGTTACCCGCTTTGGCATTCGCCTCTGCCCTGTTCAGGTACAATTCCGCCAGCCGGAACATAATCGGAGAACTCAGCGTAGGGCGTCTATCCTGCCCGGAGAATTTGGAGATATAATAAATGTCTATGCCATTCTTCTGCTGTAATACACCATTGTCATCCTTTAAAGGCACAATATATTTCCAGCGTACATCTTCCGGATTAGCCGACATGGTATCTCTCAGGGAAGCAGAAGCAAACTCCTCTCCCCAGCCGGAATTACCATCAGAATAAATCATGGAGGCAATAGAACCAAATTTGCCGTAGTCATCTGACTCGGCACTAAAGGCCACACAAAAAATAGTTTCGCTACCGGAAATCGCCTTGGCAAACAAATCAGGATAAGTAGCCGCCGTCGTCAGCGAAAAACGGCCGCCCTCAATTACTTTATTGGCAAAATAAGTGGTGCTGTCGTTCACCCCTTCATACAGGTAAGCCCGGGAAAGCAAGGCCCATGCCGCTTCGCGGGAAGCATACTGCGCTCCTCTTGCCTGCGTCATTAAATCCGCTCCCCGCTTCGCATCTGCGATGATCTGTTTATACACTTCCCCTACGGAAGCCCTGGCCTTCTGTGCCGGATCATTGGTGGAAGTACGTAATATAACACCAGGAGCAGCCGGATTTAATGTATACGGCATGGCAAACAACTTCACCAGGTTAAAATGACTGAAGGCACGCATAAAGTAACACTCTCCCAGCAATTGCTGCGTAGTGGCATCAGGGTTAGACAACTTCTCAACGGCTTCTATTACCGTGTTAGCATCGTTGATGATCTTGTAAGAAATATACCAGAAATAACGTGTATTCGTTTGCGTCGGCGAATGATCCAGCGAGAAACTATAAAACAACGGATCTTCTGTTGTTTGTCCGCATACAATATCATCGCTGGCAAAATCAGATAGCTGGAAATACTGACGCAGGTACATGTTATTATCATCGGTCGTACCATTAAAGGGCACGTGATCTTTCAGCAGGGAATAAGCCCCGTTCACGGCATTCTTCAGGCCTTCCGGTGAACCGGTGATCGTTTCTGTTGTTAGTGCATCGCTGGGATTTACATCTTTCATACAGCCGGTTTGCCATAACAACAACGGCAGTAATATCAATATTATAATAGCTGATCTCATGACAGGCAGTTTAGAATCTGAAATTAATGTTGAACAGGTACTGGCGGTTATTCGGATACTTGAAATCCGACACACCAGGCATCACCTGTGATCCGGGCGTGATAGTCGTTTGCGGATCCTGTCCTAAAAAATTAGTGAACGTATGCACATTGTCGGCTGTAAAACCTACAGTAACACCTTCCATCTTTAACCGGCTCACCAAAGCATGCGGCAGTTCATAACTCAAACTGATATTACGCAACGCCAGGAAGCTGCCGTCTTTTAAAAAGCGTGTAGACGTTTGCGTTGAATTCGCTGAATTCTGCGGACTGGGCTCTGTGGCTTCATCTCCCGGCTTACTCCAGGTACTGCTGCCTTTAGGCAGATTCACCTGGTTGTAATAGGGTTCGTTACCATCATTTTCCACAAAACGCAGGTTGTTACTATATACTTTGTTGCCGGAAAGGAAGTAGATATTCACCCCAAGCGAAATACCGTCATAAGTAAAGGTATTGGTCATGCCTCCCTGGAACTTTGGTAAAGCAGATCCCACTTCCTGGTAAGTAGCGCTGGCATAATCGGAGGTAGCTTTCCTGCTGCCATCTTTATTGACTACTTCCCATAACGGTGCACCGGTTTGTTTATCCACCCCTAACCATTTAGGCATGTAAAATTCATAGAGGTTACCACCGTTACGGTAGATCTGTGAAATACTCCAGGTAGATTGTGTATTGATAATATTCGCCGGGAATTTCTGTAGCTTATTCGTATTGAAATTGATATTAAAATCGGTGTTCCAGCGGAACTTACCGGCGCGAACATTCAGGGTACTCAAACCCAGTTCCACCCCATTATTCACCAGCTCTCCCACGTTTTCCCATCTGGTTTCAAAACCAACAGACAGCGGTTGTGATACCTGCAGCAACAGGTTTTTTGTGATGTTGTTGTAGACATCTACGCTCAGGTCTATACGCTTAAACAAGCTGATATCCATTCCACCATTCCACTGGTATTTGCTTTCCCAGGTGAGGTCCGGACTGGGCAGCTGCGAAGGAGTGGCAGCCGATTGCTGATTGTATTTACTGGACAATGAAAACAAGGCCAGGTAACGGGATGACCCGATGTCCTGTGTACCGGTAACACCATAGCTTGCACGGAATTTTACACTATTGAAAACAGCATTGTCTTTCAAAAAATCTTCATTGCTCATTAACCAGGCAGCAGATATAGCCGGGAATGGAGCATAGCGGTTGCTCGAAGGAAAATTGGAGGAACCATCTACACGGAAAGATCCGGTGAGAAAATATTTATCCAGGTAGCTGTAGTTCACCTGTGAGATGAATGATTGTATGATAGCCTCATTTACATTACCATACGCCTGTTGATTACGGGATACCACATTCAGGACCTTTAAGCCCACTGGCAGGCCTTTTCCGGAAGCGCCCAACAGATCGGTATTGCTCCCTTCAAATGCCACACCTGCAAGGCCACTGATGCGATGATTTCCCATATGAAAATCTACTTTCAACAGGTTGTTAGACACATAGCCATAGTTGAGGGTACTCTGTTCATTCAGGAAGCCATCACCATGAAACTGTCCGGCTACCTGCGGTGAATACCAGGTTTTACTTTTGTTATAACCGAGCGACAACCGGTTGGTACTCGCAAAGGTGAGCCAACTGGTGATGCCGATGTTGAGTCCCATATCATAATTCACATCAAAATTTTTATAGGGATGCTCGGAGTTTTGAATGGTATGAATCGGATTTACTTTATCACGCGACCACCATTTGAAAGGAGAGTTGCCATCCACGTAAAGCGCCTTGCTACTGCTGTCGTAGGGGTTATCCCAGGGCATGTTCAGGTACGCGTAATACATGTCGTTATAGTCGTACGTTTTACCGAAATTGCCACTCAGGTTAATGTTGTTGGTAAGACTGATATTTTTGGTGAAATGATAAGTAGAATTGGCTCTTAAATTTATCCGCTGATAATTGGTATTCATAAAAGTACCTTTCTCGTTATAGTAAGAGAGCCCGAGGTAGTAATCTGACTTTTCCGTTTTGCCGCTGGCAGAGAGGTATACATTCGTCATAGGTGCGCGGCGGAACATATCTGTTAACCAGTTATAGTTTTGATTTTTCAATGCCAACGGGCGTTCATTGTAAAATTTGATCAGGTCTATTTTGTAGGAATTATCTGTTGCGCCTGGAATATAATCGCGGTAAAATTCTTTCTGACGCTCATACAATTCACTGCCATTCATCATATCCATGGTGCCGAAATCCGGGGTACGAAAGCCGGTGGTGATCTTCGCCTGGAATTGTGTTTTGCCGGTAGCCGCTCTTTTGGTGGTAATGATGATGACGCCGGCATTGGCCTGGGAGCCGTACATGGCTGTGGCGCCCGCATCTTTCAACACGGTTACAGTAGCAATGTCATTTGGGTCGTAGTTGCCGCCAATGATACCATCTACCACTATCAGTGGGCTTTGGGAGGCATTCACCGAGGAGATACCGCGCATGCGTATTTCGGCGGAGGCGCCGGGTACACCGGAGCTGCTTACCACCTGTAAACCGGCCACCTTGCCCTGCAGCATGGTGCCTACATCGTTGGTGGTCACATCCTTCAGCTTAGTGGCATCTACTACGGTAACGGCACTGGTCAGTTCACTTTTTTTCTTATCGGAGTAGCCCACTACCACTACCTGGTCCAGCTGACTGTTGCTGGCATGGAGTGTTACCTGCATACCTTGTCGGGCGGGCAGTTCCTGTTTATCATAACCGGTAAAAGTGAAGATCAGTATTTCACCCGGATTGGCGGCAACGGTAAATTGCCCGCCACCATTGGTGGCATTGCCCCGGGTGCTCCCTTTTACCATCACCGTAGCGCCGGGCAGCAGTATACCGTCTGCTGCCTTTACGATGCCGGATATTTTACCCAGGGTATCGGCAACAGGTAGTGGTGGCGATGATTTAGGGCGGATCACAAATACACCGTCGTTGATCGTAAAGGTAACCGGTTGATGGAGCAGGCATTGCTCCAGAACGGATTGCACCGAAGCGCTGTTGACCTGCAACGTAACAGGGACGGTATTTTTAAGCGTCGACTCGTTATACACGATTGTGGCGCCGGATTGCAGGATTATTTCTGCAAACACTTTTTGTAACGGCATATTTTTCACAGAGAGGGTAACCTGTTGTGAAAAACTCCTGGCGCTTACATGTAAGCAGGCAATCAGGATCAGCCAGGTGGTCATTTTCATAACCCGCAAAATTTTGGTTAATAAAAGTCCCTTGGGGAGAAATGGTATCTCCTTAAATTTTAAATGCATACTTTTAATAAGGTTTAGAATTCTTAAATGATCTTTTGCTTGATCTTACAGGATGCTGGACTTTGGCCGGGGGTGTGTCAGCACCTCCGGTTTTCCATTGTTCAAAAGTTTACTTCATCTATTTTTTTTACAGGTCTTACGGTAATACAATTACTTTATTTCCATCTATTTTAAAGTGATTTGTTCCGTTTTCTTCCAATACGTGCAATACGGCTGATAAATTAAGATTCCGGCTGATCCCGCCACCATACAGTTCCTTACCGGGTGCGGTATTATATACTATTTCCACATCATACCAGCGGGCTATTTCCCGTAGTATGGTTGGCAGATCCATATTATTAAATACAAACAGCCCGTTTTTCCAGGCCATAATTTTATTAACATCGGCTTCTTTTACCGTGAGCTGATGTCCGGCAAGTGCCAGTACGGCCTGCTGACCAGGGCGCAGGATCTGGTCCTGCACTTTTATTTTCCCATCGAGCAACGTAGCGTTGATGGTAGGTTCATCTGCATAGGCCATCATATCAAAACGGGTTCCCAGCACCACTACTTCCATTTCATTGGCCTGTACTTTAAAGGGCTGACTGGCTTTACCTGCAATTTCAAAATAGGCCTGCCCCTGCAGGATCACTTTTCTGTCGGCACCTCTGAAAGCAGTAGGATAACGGAGAGAGGAGGCGGAGTTCAGCCACACTTTGGTACCATCGGGTAGTATCAGCTGGAATTGTCCTCCACGTGGCACGGTGAGGGTATTGTATACCACTGCTCCACCGGCTTCATCGGCCTGGTAAGAAAGCTGCCCTTTTGTATTTTTAATTATGCTGGCACCACCTTGTTTTCCGAGCGCGCCGTTGGCGGCATCATCCAACGCAATGGTGCTGCCATCTGCCAGGGTAAGCAGGGCCTTTTTATTGGCGGGCTGCACCTCTTTGGCGGGTAGGTTAGTTGCTATTATATTTTTTTTGTGAGATGAAAACCTGAGCTGTAGCCCGGCAATTCCTGCCACTCCTATCAATATAATGACAGAAGCCGCCACGAGGTAACGGCGGTAACGGAGTGGTTTCACCCGTTCCTCCGGCTGCATCACTGGCCGCAACCTGTTAAGTAAACGTTGTTCCAGCAACTGACGGTCTTCTCCCGGCTCCATCGGCAGGGATACTTCACTATCGTCAAAGCTATCGTACCACTCGTGGAGTGCGCTGGCTTCTTCGGGCGTAGTGTTGCCTTTGAGATAACGTTGAATCAGGTCTTTTAAATGCTGCATAATAGTAGAGTACAGAAATACCCGATCTACCCTTAGTCCGGATCAAAATAATTTTCAGAAGAAGAAAGAAAGATAGGGGTATACATCCTTCAGACGAATACGCAGGTGTTTCAAAGCCTTGGTGAGATGAGCTTCTACCGTTTTCTCCGACAGTTGCATGGCGGCAGCAATTTCCTTATTACTGTATTGCTCCCTCCTGCTGTATAAAAATACCAGCCGGCATTTTTCCGGGAGTCGGGCTATTTCCATACCGAGTCTTTCCTGTAAACGACAATAGTCCAGGTGGTTCATATCCGGGTCTTCCACCAGTTGCTGCACTACCTCCGGATTATCGAGTGGCTGATCGGGTAATAAACGGCTGATTTGCCGGAATACGGCGTAACGGGTGGCAGTAGCCAGGTAACCGGAGAGATGACGTATTTCCAGCGCATTTTTACGTACCCACAAACTGGCCAGCACCTCCTGTACTACATCTTCCGCGGCCGTACGTATACGTAAACGGTTATATGCGATGGCATATAATTTTTCCCAGTATCGATGAAATATTTCGGTATAAGCCGCTTCATCAGCCTGCTGTAGTCTTTGTAGTAGCGCTATGTCACTCAGTTCCTCCACGTGTTGTAATTGGTTGATATGCGGCGTTAGCTATAAAAATAGTGAAAAAGCATCATAATTTACAACGCATATACATGCACTCTCCAGGAAATGTTTGCCTCCTGGCACCCCGAACCTTATCATCCGTGTATAACTATTTTTTATGCTCTCTGTCAGAAATCGTGATATTCAAATGCAAAACATTGGTCGCATTACAACAATATCCATCTCCGAAAAATAGGCCGGTCGTTTATCGCTTGATATAAACAGATTACAGTGTATTTCTTGAAATGTAGCATACAAAGGTGATTGAGCATTTTTATAATAAAAAAAATATTAGGTATGCGAACTAAAAAATTTATAAAATGCCTATATTGCATGAATACAATTTACAACAATGTTTCCTGCAATTATTAATACAATCATTTTGATAGTAGCTGTAATAACATCCATTTTACCCTTATTACTAGCCATCAAAGAAACCATATCGTTTAGAAGCAGAGAATCCCAAAAACAGAAATTAAGAATTGAGAGTAAATCCGGAGTAACCATTGAATTGGAACTGCATAAACAAAACGATACAAAAAAACTGCTTCAAACCATGGATGTATTGTTAGGCAGGATATAATCCTACTATTTTGACGACATCAATCAATTCAACTGTTACGACAATGGAAAGTAACAGCACTGCAAATATTGCGGGTGCGGGAGGAGGAACATTGCTTTTAATGCTGGCAAGAAATATTCCGGAGCCGTCCGACATAAAGTCATGGCTTATTATTATTGCGCCTTCTGTTTCCTTATGCCTGGCTTCCATATGGAAGTTAATGGCTAAAAAATATAGACGATATCTTCAACAGCGTAAAGTGAAGAAACTTAGTATTTTACTGGATTCAAATTTGAAAATTGCCTTGGCTGATCCTGGTATTTCAAACGAAGAGAAAGAAATATTAAAAAGGGAAAGGAAAGAAATACAGTTAGAAAAAATCACTACGCTCGCCAGAAAAATAAGATCTATTCAATCCGAAGATTAAAAAATGCCTCAATGCAAATTCACTGAGGCATTCCATCATCTACAATCTTTCCCTGATCACTTTCACTGCCTGTCCTCTTTCCAGTTCATTGTGCTCCTGCCATTGGTCCTGTTGCTGACTCACCAGCAAGCCCGTTTGCCGGGCGAGAAATTTTGCTTCCAGCCGTTCCAGGCATAACTGTTTATTCTGCAATTGTGAGCGACTATCCATGGCCAGCACCTGCAATCCACTGGGGCGGTGTATACCACGAACGGCGGTTTCCACTTTATTCACATGTTGCCCGCCGGGACCTGCCGCACGGCAGGTTTCCAGCGTTACATCCTTAGGGTTCCACTGCAATTGTTTTTTTACATCAAATACCGATACGCCCACAAACCAGTTTTTGCGTTTATGAAATTTGCGGTAGGGGCTTTGGGCGATCCATTGCACCGTGCCTTCCCATTCTTTCAGGAAGGTGGTAAGCTGACTACCTTTTGCCAGTAAGGTGGCAGAAAGCAGCGTACCGTTGATATCCCCTTTTATGTTTTCCAGTACCTGTATGCTGATATCTTTTGCCCTGGCCTGTTTGATGATGAGTTCCTGCACCCTGGCAACCACCCTGCAACATTCTGCAGGGCCGCGGCCGGAGGTGATCTGTATAATCATTTGTTCCATATACTTAATCTTTATTCATTCTTACAATGGCCGGCATAAAGCGGCCTTGTATGTCTACTAACTCCTGCTGTGCGCCAATCACCTGTTCGATGTCTTTATACGCCAGCGGATTTTCCTCCACGCTGCCACCAATCAGTGTTACGCCTGCACTGGCCAGCATTTTCTTTAAACCGGATACGGTCATACTTTCTTTGGCTCTTTTACGGCTCATGGCTCTGCCGGCGCCGTGGGAGGCGGAGTACAAAGCGTTGTCAACACCTTTACCCATTACCAGGTAAGCTGCTGTACACATGCTACCGGGAATGATACCCATTTCGCCGGCATGTGCCGGCGTAGCACCTTTACGATGAATGATCACCGACCGCCCATCTGCCAACGTATCTTCCCAGGCAAAGTTGTGGTGGTTTTCTACTTTGGCGAGGGCCTGCAAGCCTAATGCTTTCGTCAGGTTGGCATGGATGCGGTCATGACAGGCTTTGGCATAATCGCCCGCCAGGTTCATCGACAGCCAGTATTCCTGTCCGGCTTCACTGTTCATATCCAGCCATGCCAGTTGCTGCGCAGCGCGCGGCAATTTGCAGGTGTCCATGGCAATGCGGGTGTAGTGCTGTGCAATATTGGCCCCCAGTCCACGACTGCCGGAATGCGACAGCAGCGCCAGGTATTTCTTTGCCGGCAACTGCAAGGCATTGTCTTCCTGAAGTTCTATTAATCCAAACTCCACGAAGTGGTTACCGCTACCAGAGGACCCCAGCTGCCGCGCAGCTTTGGCCTGTAATTTTTTCAGCAGTTCGGTAGACTGAAACACCGGGCTATCCAATACGGCATGCTCCTGTGAAAACTCCAGTCCGCCTTCCATACCAAAGTGCGTATATTCTTTCATCGCAACTTTTACCTGGTGAGAGAAACGTTTTAAAAAGCTCTCTCCTTCATCCAGGATGGTGAGCGCCATGCGGCAACCAATATCTACGCCTACTGCAAATGGCAGTACCGCATTTTGCGTGGCCAGCACACCGCCTATTGGCAGTCCGTAGCCGGTATGTGCATCCGGCATTAAAGCTCCCTGAACGGTGACCGGTAAAGACATCGCCAGTTCCATTTGTTGTTTGGCGGAACGCTCTATTTCTTTGCCGCCGTATACTTTCAACTGTCCCGTTTTTTCCAGCAGTTCATACGACTGGAAATTACATTCCACCGGTTCATCCATAAAAGTATCGGCAATTTTACCGAGGATATCATCTGCCCTGTATCTGGCCGGATCTTCTTTTATAGCTGTTAATAATTGCATGATCTCCGGCTTGCTGTGATGCTTAAAATGCCGGGACATGATATTAATGACCAGGCTTCTTGCCCTGTCATTGGTATAACCTATTTTACTAAGTTCTTTTGTTTTTATGCTGCCCATAAAATGGAGATATGTTATGTGTATTGCGACTTTTCAGTGCGTGCAATACCTGCACAAACAATGTTGTTTGCGTATAGATCAATTAAAAAAGTTGTGAATTTTTTCCCGAAGGGAACTACCTCCCGCTGAGGTGACAGACAAGCAAACGGCAGGTATAACTTATACGCATATACGATAATATCCGCCAGATAGGATCACGATATATACCGTGTGGTTATCACCATTGTTTGGTGAAAATATCTGTGTATAGAAGACCGGGGATTATACAATGCTGTATACATCCATGTCTTTATAACTCCGGCTTATGCAAAAGTAAAAACACTGCGTTTGCCTGATCAGGCAAGGAGCGAAAGGGGCGATATGTGAGTACGTTCTGTCATGATTCCTTGTAATTTTAAAAATGAAGAATAAGGAATTCGGGTGCAAAGATATATTTATTTCTGAAATACCAAACACTCATTTTTTACCGCCCTCATTTCCTCCTYTTTTCAAGCGCAGATTTTAACATTTCCTGGCAGGATAAAAAAGGGTTTATAACCCTGCATGACGTAAATTTGTATACCCGTAATTATTAACCTCGGCAACCCGCTCCGGGCGGGCTATTTCAACAATAGTAAAACTTTTTCTCATGGACAAACAGCTCATCCGCAACGCTTACAAAGTGTACTGGCTGGAAAACGGCAAAGCACCTGTATCTGTTTATGCGCTCTGCAAAATTGTAGACATCACGGAAGCAGCCTTTTACGAACAATATAGTTCGCTGGAAGGTGTAGAAAAAGACATCTGGTTAGCCATTTTCCAACAAACGCAGGAACAACTGCAGGCAGATGACATCTACCAGCAATACAATGCACAGGAAAAGTTGCTGGCATTTTATTTTCTCTGGGTGCAGAAACTGAAAGAGGACCGCAGCTACCTGCTCCTGCAACGCAAACACTTCCGTTTACCTGACTTTTACCGTAATAAACTGGAAACATTCCGCCACGCTTTCAACAACTACGTAAGCGACCTCGTGAAAGAAGGCTACCAGTCCAGCGAAATCAAGGAAAGAAAATATATTTCAGACCAATATGTTCATGGCTTCTGGCTGCAGGCACTGTTTGTGCTCAAATACTGGCTGGATGATACCAGCAACCAGTTTGAAATGACAGATGCTGCCATTGAAAAAGCAGTGAACCTCAGTTTCCAGCTCATCAAATCCAATACACTGGATAGTTTGCTGGACTTCGGGAAATTTATTTTTACGCGGAAATAAGCACCATGAAAGAGCAATCCAATATACCCACCTCCAAGGTGGAAAGGGCAGGCAAATTCGTTACGACCGGACTTAAAGTAGGTACCAATTATATCAAACACTACACGCGCAAACTGATGGACCCTTCTACCACTAAAGAAGAGCTACACCAGGACAATGCCGCTGATATTTATGATACCCTGAGCAACCTGAAAGGCAGCGCGCTGAAAGTAGCACAGATGCTGAGTATGGACAAAGGAATGCTCCCAAAAGCGTATACCGAAAAGTTCGCAATGTCGCAGTACAGCGCTCCCCCGCTCAGCGGTCCGCTGGTAGTAAATACTTTTGTAAAAACACTGGGAAAATCACCTTCACAGCTATACGATACCTTTGAAATGCAGGCGTCCAACGCCGCATCCATAGGCCAGGTACATAAAGCCACCAGGGAAGGGAAAACACTGGCGGTAAAAATTCAGTATCCCGGAGTAGCCAACAGCGTGAAATCAGATCTCCGTATCGTGAAACCCTTCGCCATCCGCATAGTAGGTATGAACGAAGTGGATATGGATAAATACTTTGATGAAATAGAAAGTAAGCTGCTGGAAGAAACCGATTATAAGCTGGAACTCCGCCGCTCGATGGACCTTTCCCAGGCATGCGCACATATTCCCAACCTGAAGTTCCCCGGCTATTACCCGGACATGTCATCCGATCGTATCATTACCATGGATTGGCTGGATGGTCAGCATCTGAAGGAATTTTTACTCACCAATCCCTCACAGGAAGTACGTGATAAAATAGGGCAGGCATTATGGGATTTTTACCAGTTCCAGGTACATAGCCTGAAACAGGTGCATGCAGACCCCCATCCCGGCAATTTTCTCATGCGCCCCGATGGCACCGTGGGCATTTTCGATTTTGGTTGTGTAAAAGAAATACCGGAAGATTTTTATGAAAACTACTTCCTGTTGGTGGATAAAGAAGTATTGAAAGATGAAAAACGCCGGCATGAGATCTATACCAACCTGGAAATGATCCACCCGACAGATACACCTAAAGAGGTGGAATTCTTCTCCGGCCTTTTCCAGCATATGATTGATCTGCTGACATTACCATTTACACTGGAAAACTTTGACTTCGGTAATGAGGCTTATTTCAACGAAATATATGCCTACATGGATGAGTTATACAACATGAAGGAAATCCGCGATTCTAAAGTGGCCCGCGGATCCCGGCATAGTCTCTATATTAACCGCACTTATTTCGGGTTATACTCTATTCTCAGCGACCTGAAAGCGAATGTGATCACTGGTCAGGGCAGAATACACGACCTGATGAAAGGATAAAGCGTAAAGCATAAAGCAAAAAGCTATTGAAGCGAATGATCAGATCGGAAAGATTAATATCCGCATTGATCATTCGCTTCAATAGCTTTTTGCTTTATGCTTTATCCTTCCTCAAAATGTTTTCTTCCTTTCCAGCTCCGGCAATCTGTTGGTCGTATAATTATAAAGGTTGGTCGCAACCTTTTGCACCACAATTATATAAATCCCTAATTTGCCGGCATGAAAGAAGAATGGTACCATCAAAAATGGGCGATAATAGCCAGGCATATCCTTGCGTGGCTGATATTTTTCTCATTGCCCTACCTGTTGCATCCTACCAATGATAACTGGGAACGGGAACACCTGAACGACAAGCAGGCATGGACCTTCTATCAATACTTTACTTACCTGATTCTCATCGTTTTCTTTTACCTGAATGCCTGGGTGTTTATTCCGAAGATGGTGTATAAAAAGCGCTTTTTTGAATACACGCTGTATATCCTGGGCGCCTTCGTTTTTATGTTTGTTGTCAGGTACCTGTTTGAGAACTTCTTCCTGACGTCGCATACCGTAGATATAAAACCTGTCATCCTCTTCACCGTATTCACCGTTTTCTTTGTGTTATGCGCCAGTACGGCCTTTCAGATGATGGTGGATAAAATGCAACAGGAAAGGAAAAGCAGCGCCAGGGAAAATGAAAACCTGAAAACGGAGTTATCCCTGCTACGTTCCCAGGTGAGTCCCCATTTCATGTTTAACGTGTTGAATAACATGGTATCCCTGGCCCGCAAAAAATCGGATGTACTGGAGCCTTCCCTGATCAAGCTGTCCTCGCTGATGCGCTACATGCTCTATGAAGCAGATGAAGACAAGGTACCCCTGCAAAAGGAAACGGAATACCTCCAAAGCTATATAGACCTGCAACAGCAGCGGTTTGGCAAAAATGTAGCCATCCAGGTATCGCTGGAGGCAGCCGACAGCACCTATGAGATAGAACCTATGCTGCTCATCCCCTTTGTGGAAAATGCATTTAAACATGGAACCGGCCTGATCTCCAATGCCAGCATAGATATCAGCTTATATACGCGCCCCGGCATGTTGTTTTTTTCCGTACGCAACAAATTCAACGAAGCATCTTCAGAAATAAAAGATAAAACCAGCGGTATTGGCCTGGCCAATGTAAAAAGGCGTTTGAATTTATTATATGGAGATAATTATGTTTTGCACATAGCTAAAAAAGATGATTGGTTTATAGTATCCTTGCAGTTAAATCTCCACTGATGATGAAGTGTATTGCCATAGATGATGAACCGCTCGCGCTGGACCTGCTGGAAGACAATATCAGCAAAGTTCCTTACCTGCAGCTCACCGGCAAATGCAATAACGCCTTTGAAGCCATGGAAATACTGCGGCATCAGCAGGTGGATCTGATATTCCTGGACATTCAGATGCCCGGGTTAACCGGCTTACAGTTCCTGGAATCGCTTCCTAATAAACCCATTGTGATACTGATTACAGCCTATGAGAAATATGCCCTGGAAGGCTTTAACCTGTCAGTCACCGACTATCTGGTGAAACCCGTTTCCCTGGAGCGTTTTATCAAAGCATGCAATAAAGCACAGGAGCTTTTCCAGCTCAAAACCGGTGGTAAAAGCGCTAAAGAACAGGCCGACTTCTTCTTCGTCAACGTAGACTACAGTTTGCTCAAAGTGGTATTTGCAGACATTGTATGGATTGAAGGGCTGAAAGATTATATCAAAATACATCTCAAAAGCACCCATAAACCCGTTATTACCCGCATGAGTATAAAGGGTATAGAAGAGCAGCTCCCGGCCACAAAATTCATCCGTATCCATAAATCCTATATTGTGTCGGTGGCGGCCATTTCTTCCATCCGGAAAAACAGTATTTTCCTGTATGAACTGGAACTCCCCGTGGGAGACACTTACAGGGATGCTGTATACGCCATTGCCGGCAAAATCTAGTCGGTATCCCTTCCATTTCGTAGCTATATTTCCCCCGCTCATCTCATTTCATTTATATAATCCATTACGGCGATATACTTTTGCAGCATCTGAATTTATAATAAAATGCAAAAGATTTATTTGTTTATCACCCTGTTTTTGCTTTCAATGAGTACCTGGGCGCAAGCTCCGGGCGGAGCTGCCGGCAGAATGCCGATGGGCATGAGTGGGCATGTTTATGGAAAAGTTATCGACCCCGATGGAAAACCTGTTAACTATGCCTCCGTTATCGTGCTGCAAAACCGTATGGACACCGCGACCAAAAAAATGAAGGAAAAACTGCTGAAAGGCGCACTCACCAAAGGTAATGGTGAATTCAGCCTGGAAGACTTGCCAGCCAGAGGCCCCCTGAAGCTGAGAATCACCGCTACCGGGTACAAAACGGTGGAGCAGGCAGTTAGCTTTCCTCCCTTTGAAAAAGACCTCGGCAACATTAAACTGGCCGTTAGTACCACCCAGCTACAAGGGGTAACCGTAGCCGGTACCAAGCCACTGATGCAGATGGATATCGATAAAAAGGTATTTAACGTGGAAAAAAACATCGTCAGCGCAGGCGGTACTGCCCTCGATGTCATGAAAAATGTACCGTCTGTAAATGTGGATATCGATGGTAATGTGACCCTGCGTAACAGCGCACCACAACTTTACATCGATGGCCGCCCTACCACCCTGACCCTGGAACAGATTCCGGCAGATGCCATCGAAAATGTGGAAGTCATTACCAACCCTTCCGCCAAATACGATGCCTCCGGTGGTAGCGCCGGTATTCTGAATATTGTACTGAAAAAGAACCGTAAAACCGGATACAACGGTAACCTCCGCGCTGGTGTGGATAAACGTGGCGCCCTGAATGGCGGTGGCGACTTTAACCTGCGCCAGGACAAGGTAAATATTACCGCCAGCGTAATGGGTAACCAGATGAAAGGACGCACTACGGGTACTACTGAGCGTAATAACTTCGCTGATGTACCTGCTACCATGATTAACCAGTATAACAGCAACAAAACCAATGGGGGCTTCCTTTTTGGTAAGCTGGGCATGGACTGGTTTGTGACCAACCGCACCACCCTCTCTATTGCCGGTATCAAAGTACACGGTGAGATGAACCCTACCGAAAGAATTGATATTAACAGCGATACACTCGGTAAAACCGGTTCCATCCCGGGCTTCAGTCAGCGTAACTCCTCTTCCCACAACAAGTTCAATGCAAACGGACTGGTACTGGGCATGAAACACCTGTTCCCTAAAGAAGGAGAAGAACTGACCGCCGACTTCAACTATTTTGGTGGTAAAAGTAATAACAACTCCGACTACAGAACGGATCGCTACAGCAACAACAAAATTACCGGCAGCGATATCCAGCAAATCCTGGGCGGAGGGTCTGTGAGCTTCATGACGCTGCAAACAGATTATGTAAAACCATTTTCCGGTAAGCTGAAACTGGAAACAGGGTTGAGAGCCTCTATCCGTACAACGAAGAGTAAATTCGACAACTCCATGTTCGACCCGGCAACCGGTAAGTACGTACTGATTCCTGCGGCATCCAATAATTACAAAAACAGCGATAACGTATATGCGGCATATGCCAGCGTATCCAACAGCATCCGGAATTTTGGTTATAAGGTAGGTCTGCGTGCGGAAAGTTCCAACTACACCGGTGATCTGCTGAACAACGGCCAGCATTTCAGTAATAACTACCCGATCAGCTTATTCCCATCCCTGTTTTTAAGCCAGAAGCTGAAACACGACCAGGAACTGCAGTTGAGCTTTACACGCCGGATTAACCGTCCCAACTTCTTCCAGCTGATACCATTCACGGATTCTACCGATAAACTGAATATCACCAAAGGTAATCCAGGCCTGGTACCGGAGTTCACCACTTCATTGGAACTGTCGTACCTGAAAACGTTCAAGGGCAACAATACTTTACTGGGATCTCTCTACTACAGACATACCAACAACCTGATTACCCGCTACCTGACTAAAGAAACCGATCCGGTAAGCGGACAGGAATTGCTGGTAAACACGTATATCAATGCCAATTCCAGCTACTCTGCCGGTGCGGAAGTCACGTCGATGAATACCATCGCTAAATGGTGGACAATGACGACAAACGTGAATATTTACAATTCGAAGATCAACACCAACAATGTTAGCCAGTCGCAGGATGCGCTCTGGAGCTGGTTTGGAAAGATCAATAACAGCTTTAAGCTGCCGGCAAATTTTGAAATACAACTGACCGGCACTTACCAGTCTAAAACCAATCTGCCGGTAAACGATAATAAAAACGTACAGGCGGGCCCTCCTATGCAGCAGTCACAGAATGCTTCACAGGGTTATATTGCTTCTTTCTATGGTGTAGATGCTGCCATTAAGAAGAGCTTCCTGAAAAACAATGCAGCATCCGTTACTTTAAGTATCAATGACATTTTCAGAACCCGCTGGTCTGATCAGTATTCTGAAAGTCCTTATTTCACACAATATTACAGTCGCTTAAAAGATCCTCAGATGATCCGCCTGAACTTTGCTTACAGATTTGGTAAAATAGACGCCAGTTTGTTTAAGAGAAAGAATATGGGCGCAGGCATGCAGGGAATGCAGGAAGTGATTCAATAAGAAGTTGTCTTCAAGTTTAAAGCGCCGGAATGCGAAGGGGGTACACCYAAGCGTTCCGGCCTTTTTCGTCCGGATATAACAACTGTACCCAATCGCTCTGCCATACCCGTTTCGTATCTATATTCATGGCAGAAAGCTTCCCTTTATAGGCTGCCCCGGTATCCACATTATACACGTTGCAGGCTTTCATAGGCATGCTTTCTTCATAAATCAGCGTAGGTGTATGCCCGATATAAATTTCATGAAACTGGAGTAGCTTCTTCGGATATAATTCAGGATGCGATATCACCCGCTCATCCATGGTAAGGGCCATCTCCCACAGCGATCTGTCTTTATACATAGCGGAACTAAAAGGGATGGTACCTGGTGTAGCCGAAAATCCGGAATGAATAAATAACCGGTTCTTATTATCTACATGGAAATCTTTCATGTTAGAAAAGAAGGCGATGTGCTGTGCCTTTTCTGTAGCAGATAAGGGATGATAGCTGGCGATGGTGGCCAGATGCCCGTTCTTTAAGCTTTTATAATCGGGTATGGTTCCTTTGAGCCAGGATTCACACCACTCATCGTGATTTCCTTTAATGAAAATACAGGCATGTTCCAGTTCCAGCGCCATCAGGTAAGTGATTACTGCGGCGGAGTCAGACCAGCCATTCACATAATCTCCTAAAAAAATCAATTGGTCGTTTTCCTGCAATGCCAGCTGTGCAATCACCTGTTGCAGGGCTCTCAATCCCCCATGGATATCACCAATAACGTAGGTTGAAGACATCTTTTTAGTAGGTTTACCGGATAGAAAACAACGATATTACTGGTGAAATTGTTTTAAAATATCGTCTACTCTTTTCTTCGCCTCTTCAAAACTGATTCCATTTTCCTGATCCAGCGTCAACGGGTGATGCTCTTCTATTACTTTAATGGCAGGTATCATTCCCATTTCGCTTTCATAGGCCATTGTCTTAATGTTAAGCGTGTGCTCATATCCGGGAACAATGGTCTGCAGCCAGCCAAAGTAAGGGTCGTTATGGATTCGCTGCGGATCTTCCCACATTTCATCTCTTTTGTAGAAATTTGCTTCGCTGATGCTGGTCCATACGTCGAAGAGCAAATCTTCTTTGTGATCGTTGATGGGGATGGTGATACGGCCACGGTGAAAAAAATGGGTATCGTCTATTGCACAAAGGCTTTCTGTCATCTTGATTCTATTTTCCCGTTCTTCGGGAGGAATGGAAAAATAGTAATCGGGAAATTCGCCGCCAAAGCATAAAGGCATTTCATCATATTCCTGTCCGCAACAGGCGCATTTGTAAGTAAAGTCTTTCATCTTCAATGCTTATTTCAATCTTAGACGTTCCGGCCTTTTTCATTTGGATACAGGGTATACACCATATCACTCTGCCACACTTCCTTGGTATCAATATTCATGGCAGAAATCTTTCCCATAAAGGCAGCGCCGGTATCTACATTATGTACGTTGGCGGCAATCATGGGCATATCTTCTCCGTAATTTACACTGGGAGTATGACCGATATAAACCTCATTGAAAAGGGCTAATCTTTTGGGATATCGCAGCGAGCCTTTAGGAATACGCGGGTCTACGGCGAGTGCCAGTTCCCAGAAACTTCTGTCCCAGTAAAGCGATGGTTCAAACCTTTCATACGCGGGGCCATGGGTAGACGTAAATCCTGCATGAATAAACAAACGGTTTTTATCATCTGTATGATACAGCAGCATCCGTTCCAGGAAGGCGGTGTGACAAAGTAAACCAGCCTCCGATAATTTGTTGAAGCTTTCTACGGTGGCTTGTCCTCCATTCCTCAGCCAGGAGGCATCCGGCATAATACCGTGCAGCCAGGATTCGCACCAGGCGTCATGATTTCCTTTAATAAAAATGCAGCGGTACTTTTGCTCCAGTTCCATCAGATAGCTGAGTACTTCTGCCGACTCAGACCAGCCATCCACATAATCTCCTAAAAAAATCAATGTATCCTCTTCTGTTGGTGCGATCCGCGCTATCAGCTGTTTCAGAGCTTTCAGCGCACCGTGTATGTCACCTATAACGTAGGTTGCGGGCATGTTCTAATTTATTTGTACATAATATCCGTCCTCAGCACATATTTCACACCGGCGGTAAGCAATGCACCTTCATGCCGTAGCGGGTGATGAAAGATCAGGGCGGTACCTGTTTCCGGGCGAATAATTTCTCCGGAAGCAAAAATGGTTTCCCCGCCGGTATAGGCTTCGTTCAGATAGATCATAAAAGTATACTGGCTGGCTTCAAAACGATTCCGCTCAAAGCTGCCGTCCTTGTGCATTTTAAAGCGTTGTCCCGGGCTGTATTTATAAAACCGGAACAATTCGTTCAAACCAACCGCGCTTCGGTTATCTGTCCCTTCCGGGGCAAAATCCTTCAGCCGTTCCCAGATAAAGGTAGCATAAGCATCGTCCTTATACAATACCCGTTCATTATTTCGTACACCTTTTATCATGCGTTGCACGCCATTACCCACGTCTACAGTGGCTTCCTCGTATCCTATGGCTTCACTTTTTTCTATGAGGGCGGTGCATTCTGCCAGGGAAAGAAAATTCTTCACAGTGAAGATGCCGGGAGTATATACTTGCTTTTCCATAAAAATTATGATTCTGTGGGAACATTAATCTGGAAATTATTCTTCTTTAATTGCTTGTTGAACTTATACAGTTCGGGATGCCTGTTTTTCAGGCCTTCCCGTTTCATGCCGGTGTTGATGATATATTCTGCATCTAAAATTTTTCTGCGGAAATTGCGCCGGTCGATCGTGGTTTGCAGAATACATTCATATAGTTCATGCAGCTCAGTAATGGTGAACAGGTCATCCAACAATTCAAAGCCCACCGGGTGGTAGAGTATCTTTGATTTCAGACGTTGCAGGGCCTGACGGAAAATCTGTTTATGATCAAAGCCCAGTGTGGGCAGCTTTCTTACGTTAAACCATTTTACATCATTGGCCATGCTGCCGGCTACTACCTGGAATTTAGCCGGGTTAATGAGTGCATAATACCCCACTGCAATTACACGTCCTCTTGGATCTCTGTCTGGCGCATCAAAAGAATACAGTTGTTCCAGAAATACCTCATCCATTCCCAGCTTTGTTTGCAGAATACGTGAGCAGGTGCTGAGGAAGGTTTCTTCCATTTGCAGAAAGCCGCCGGGTAAGGTCCAGCAGTCTTTAAATGGTTCCTCCTTGCGGTTTAACAGCAATACGGACAGGGTATTGTCGTGGTACCCAAATACCACCAGGTCTACCGCCAGGGAGGGGTTTTTATACTCGTGAAAGGCCTTCATGTTTTGTTTGCGTCAATTTAACGTGAAGTAACTAATTTTTCAAGAGATAACCTAAAAATTAGTTGGAATTTCACAACTACGCCTGTCTTCAGGTAAAATGGCAACTTGGGGGATAGCGTAAATTTAGTCAATCTATAAGGAAGAATGTTACAGATCTACGCCTGGCAACTGCCTTAAAGCCTGCATCACGGATATCGATGCTATGCCTGACACCCGCTAAGTACATATAGAAGCACCGCAGCAGAGGTGGACTTGATGCGGGGATGAGTTTCGGATATGGAGGCCGGAACCAGCCATAGCAGCGCTTCTTCAGTCGGTGGTAGCAGAAAAACAAAAAGGCGGCGCTTACGCACCGCCTTTTTTATTTGGACCCGGGATAGGATTATTCCAGTCATCTCATAACCTACAACTGTTACACTGTTAAAGTAACAAGTCGCAAAGATACATGTCGAAACGCATATAAAGTAAACCGCTATCCCGAAGGTTACCAATATTTTATGGCCGATGCGCCAATATCACGATATCTTTTACTTCCAGCACCTTCTTCGGAAAGCCGTACCTGGTAACGTTTATCATGGCCAGGCCCAACTCCGCCAGGGTCGATACACCCTGCGGAAAAAACTGTCTTAATACCGGGTATAACCAACTCATATATTTATAATATGGCTGCGTATACTGTAGTCCTTTTGTAGGCTGCATATAGCCAGGGCGGAACATATAGGCGGCCTTAAAGGGCAGGCGCTGTAAATCATTCTCCGTCCGTTTCTTGATCTTTGCCCACCTACTTTTACCGTCAGTTCCTGCTCCTGACACATAACAAAAAACCATATCCGAATTCATGGTGGCCAATGTCTTCGCCACTTCCATGGTCAGGTCATAGGTAGCGTGTTCGTATGCATCGGCTTTCATTCCTACTGAAGACACACCTAGGCAGAAATAACACGCGTTATAATCATGCAACTTTGCCGCCACCGGCAGCATGTCAAAGAAGTTGCTATGAATAATTTCCTTCAGCTTAGGATGCTTCACCCCACAAGGTTTCCRGTTAATCACCAGCACTTCCTTTACTTCCGGATGCTGTAAACACTCATGCAATACACCTTCTCCCACCATTCCGGTACTACCTGTAATAATGGCTTTTATGTCCATAGGAATTTTTTGTTACAGCTGTTAGCCATTAGCTGCCAGCTTTTAGTTTGCCATTTGATAAATAAAATAATGGAGCATTATGCGGGAATACCCGGGCCGGTTTCCCTTTCCCAAAAACGATGTTGCGCAATGGCTTTAATAAAATCCTTGCTGCCTGCATTTATCAACAGGCCAGGTTCTTTTTTACCATCAGGCAGATAGGTCTCCCTAAGCACATCTATGCCTTCCCCACTTACGGCAATTGCCTTGCAATGCTTAAATGCTTCATTGACGAAATGCAGGGCAGTGGCATCATTTTTCAGGGTGGCTGCACTGGTAGCCCCACCGGGAATATACACGGCATCGAATAATACAGAAGCTGCCCCCAGGAAAGACTGATCTGCCTCCCCGTCTATCCCCTTTATTTTTCCCAACCAGGGCGCTATCAGTTGTACCTGGGCGCCTGCTGCCAACAGGTCAGCTTTCATTTTATTCACATCTGCCCCGGAAACACCATCAGCCACCAGGAAGGCCACCTGCCTCGACACAATCGTATTCTTTACCGTATTGGCCATACTCAGCGCAGGTGAAGCAGCGATCTGCTGCTTTACAGTCCGGGGTTCATATTTCTTTACGTCTGCATCTGCGGGCCGCACCTGGTTCATAGGCAATTCCGGTTTGGCAGGCACTTTTATACCCAATCCCTCCGCTACACGGGCAGCCAGCGAAGTATCCACCTGCGTTAATAATCCTATCATCCGAACGCGTATGTCTGGCCGCGTTACCTTACCCAGTTCAAAACGCAGCGCATTAACAATATGATTTTTTTCTACCTCAGACTGACTGTTGTAAAACAAGGTAGCCTGGCTGAAGTGATCGAAGAAACTCTCACTGCGGCCACGAATCTTCCTGGCATCTATTCTTTCTTCATAAGCAGTAAAACCGCCCTCCTTTGCCTTTGCCTGGAAAGGACAACCATTGCTGATGGTGTTGGGTTCGTAGGCCGTTTCTCCGCGATTGATGGTCTGGCGCATATGGCCGTCCCGCTGATTATTATGTACCGGTGAAACAGGCCTGTTAATGGGAATCTCATGAAAATTAGGGCTACCTAAACGCGACAACTGTGTATCTGTATAAGAAAATAACCGGCCCTGTAACAACGGATCGTTGGTAAAGTCAATACCCGGCACCAGGTGTCCGGGGTGAAAAGCTACCTGCTCGGTTTCTGCGAAGAAGTTATCCGGGTTGCGGTTCAGCACCATTTTACCAATACGTATTACCGGCACCACTTCCTCTGGAATTAATTTAGTTGGATCCAGTAAATCGAATGGAAATTTATGCTCATCTTTTTCTGCCACGATCTGTACACCCAGCTCCCACTCCGGATAAGCACCCGCTTCAATAGCATTCCATAAATCACGGCGATGAAAATCAGGATCTTTTCCAGATATCTGCTGTGCTTCTTCCCAGGCAACGGAATGTACACCTAGTATAGGTTTCCAATGAAATTTCACGAAGCTGGATTTACCGGCTGCATTGATCAAACGAAAAGTATGTACACCAAAACCTTCCATCATCCGCAGACTACGGGGAATAGCGCGGTCGCTCATCACCCACATAATCATATGCATGCTTTCCGGCGCAATAGACACAAAATCCCAGAAGGTATCATGCGCAGAAGCTGCCTGTGGTATTTCATTGTGTGGCTCCGGTTTCACGGCGTGTACAAAATCAGGAAATTTCATAGCATCCTGTATAAAAAACACCGGCACATTATTACCTACTAAATCATAGTTCCCTTCGTCTGTATAAAACTTTACTGCAAAGCCACGCACATCACGGGCCAGGTCACTAGATCCGCGGGAACCAGCTACGGTAGAAAAGCGAACAAACACAGGCGTTTGTTTGCCGGGGTCCTGCAGGAAACCTGCTTTGGTATATTTCGCCATAGATTCATATACCTGGAAATAGCCATGTGCACCCTCTCCACGGGCATGCACAATTCTTTCCGGTATACGCTCATGGTCAAAGTGGGTAATTTTCTCCCTTAAAATAAAATCTTCCAGTAAGGTAGCGCCCCGTTCTCCCGCTTTAAGCGAGTTCTGGTTATCGTTAATACGAAGCCCCTGGTTAGTAGTCAGAAACTGGTCAACACCCTCTTCTGTATGAGGAGCAAGGTTTTCTATTTTCTTACTGAGTTTTCCGGTGGTAGTAGTACTTTTTTTCTTTGCCATGGTTCGCGTGATTTAATGATGAGGTAACCTCCATCAAATCACACAAACCATACCATGGCCGTCATCCATGATCAGAACGCATTATCATCTCCTTTCACGGTATTCCGGATCGTTAAAAATATAATGCGCAGATCCAGGTATACCGACCAGTTTTCCATATACCAGATATCGTGTTCAATTCTTCTACGCAGGTGTGATTCTTCTGTGATTTCCCCGCGCAACCCGCTTACCTGCGCCCAGCCGGTGATGCCGGGTTTCAGAAAATGACGGATCATATACTGCTGAATGACACGGGAAAACTCTTCCGTGTGGCGTAACATATGAGGCCGTGGACCTACAATCGACATATCTCCCATCCACACATTCAGGAACTGTGGCATTTCATCGAGATTAGTTTTACGCAAAATACGCCCGATCCTGGTAAAGCGGCTATCATGACGGGTAGCCTGTTTGGAGTTGGCGTCATTGTTTACATACATACTCCGCAGTTTCAGGCAGGGAAAATTCATGTTATTACGACCTGTACGATACTGTATAAAAAACACCGGTCCCCTGGATTCGAGTTTAATCAGCAACGCCAGCAAGGGGATCAGCCAGGTTAATATAAACAGGATCACCAGGCTGCTGAATACAATATCAAATACCCGCTTACGGATCCGGTTGGCAATATCATCCAGCGGCTCTGCACGCAAAGAAATAATGGGAATGTTGTTGAAGTAATCCACAAAGATCTGCCGGTTCACAAACAGTTTGAAGTCCGGTACAAACCGGAAATGGATCAGGTTCATTTCGGCCTCCCTGGCCAATGTATACAGGTAAGGAAATTTTTCCGGCGACAACGTAGAATAGATCTCGCGGATGTTGTTGGATTGTGCATAAGGCACACATGCTTCCAGGTTGCCGATCACCGGGTAGTACGACAACTCATGCACATTGCTGTATTCTTCAAAATAACCCTCAAATTTCAGGTTGCTGTTATCTTCGAGTAGTTGACCCGCCAATTGTTTTGACAGCTCGTTATAGCCCAGTATCACCACTTTTTTTTCCACACCTGTTCGATGCAGAATATGACTGGTGACCCGGTAAAAAAGCCAGCGTCCTAATAATACCATCGTAATAAAACCGGTACAGTAAATAAGAATAAACAGGCGGGAGTATAATTGCTTGGATAGAAATAAAAACAGCAATAATAACAACAGATACAGCAGAATGCTCTGCACCGTTTTCCGCGCAATACGATCAAATGCCAGTTGCTGACTGAGAAAATAAATGCCTGTGGTATACAGTGCCACCATCCAGGATAGATTAGACACTACCAGGAAAATATCCACATTAATATCCTGCATGCGATCATATCGCTGCAACCAGGAGCTGCTGAGGAAAAACAACACATTCAAACAAATAAAGTCCAGCGCAATTAGCTGGATACTGCAAATTTTAAGATACCGGTTCAGCATAAAAAAGAATATGGTTGTTCTATAAAATCGCTACGCCACCTGTTCTTTAAAGCGCGTCATCACTCCCGAAACAGAAAGATGCGTTGCTGCGTAGGCGCGTGCATTTGTGGCAATGTCGGCAGTGTTATCCCACACCGCCCTGCCAATGCCCGATTGCAGGGCTTCCTGGTTTTCCGCATCCACCAGTATACCCATATTATGACGGCTCACCAGCTCATGTAAACCCGTACCACTGTTGGCGGTAATCAGGGCAATACCACCTACCGCCAATATGGTGGTCAGTTTGGATGGCATCACCAGGTCGCTGGCATGCGCCTTTTGTATGACCAGGTGTACATCTGCCATGTTCAGAAAATTATTAAACTGCGCAGCCGGTTGAAGCGGCAGGAATACGGTATTCTTTAGTTGTAGCTGTTCCGCCAGCTGCTCCAGCCGTACCTTATAGGGCCCGGAGCCACAGATCAGAAAGCGCATCTCCGGCTGATGCTGCCAGGCGGCCGCTGCATGCAACAATGCTTCCAGTCCCTGCTTTTCGCCGATAGCACCGGAATACAACACAATTTTATCCGCAGCAGAAAAACCAAAAGCTTCTTTCAGCGCGCCCTTATCTGTTAGTGGATAGAACCTGGCTACATCTACCCAGTTAGGAAAAAGCAATACTTCTCCTCCCGTCTTATCACTTATCTTCCGGATCATCCCATCCGCTATGCTGCTTACATGATCTGCCCTGCGCAGAATCATCCTTTCCAGTTTCAACAGCCACCCGATCAGCCGCTTTGATTTAATCATCTGTAAATCCCTCGCAGCCTCAATTTGCAGGTCCTGCACATGATACACAAATGTAGCGCCCCGCAGTTTTTTGTACAGCACCGCCAGCAGTCCCAGGTGAAATGGCGGCGCTACGGTAATTACCACATCGAACTTCCTCTGCCATACCAGCTGCATTACTTTTACAAAAGCAGCAGCGGCAAAAGAAGCATCCTGCAGCATTCTCTTCTTCCCGGATGGTATAGCCGGCACATACTGCGGACATCTGTATATTGTTATCTTTCCTGTCACTTCTTTTTTAAACCAGTTCCTGACGCGATTATAAGGCGGCTGCACCTGCCATTGCGGGTAATAGGGATAGGTAGTAATTACCGTGCAGTCGTATCCGTTATCTGCCAGCCAGCTGATCATTTCACCATTATACTTTCCTATCCCCGTTGGCTCCGGTGAAAAATTGCCGCCTATCAGTAATATTCGTTTACCCATATACGTTATTTTTAAATCTTATTTCTTCCAGTTCCATAGCACTCCCAGCATACATCCTGTGTTATTAGTCAGATCCCCATGATCTAAAGCCACCGAGAAGGTGAGCGTAATACCCTTTTCCGACAACCGGTAATGCAGTTCTTCCAGTGTATACCATTGCCTTTTCATCGGTGTAAAAAGCGCGGGATTGGTATATGTCCCATAATTTTGCGTGTAGGTGATCAATGTTTTGCCCGTTATTTTTTTTGTGAGATGATAAAGCAAACCGATATGTCCGCCTACTACGCGGTTATTGATAATGTTTCCTCCCCGCCCCCGGAGTGAATCTTTTGGCGCATCCCAGTTCAGTGGTTTCATTTCCGGGAAATATTGCTGTCCCCTGTTACGGTCAATAAATAAAGGCGTACCTACAATACGTTCATGATAATCCCATCCTGTCAGGTATACGCCGTTGTTATAATAGCTTTCCCGCAAACGCAGCAAAAAGAAATCATTGGATTGTTTGGTGTAAATAAATTCCGCGTTGATCTTCTCCAGCCAGCTGCCGGCTCGTTTATTGGTATATGCAATGCCCAATAGCCGGTCAATGTTGCGGATATCAATACCCTGTCCTGATTCAAAGGGGGTTTGATTATACAGGTGTAATGCCAGCTGATCATTTTCCCAGTCAATACCACCTTCTATAATGCCCCGGTGATCGCCAGGTCTGTTGGGTTGTATATCTGTATTGCCCACGGTACCATCATCTTTCGTTTTCACCAGCAGCACATCCATAAACCCCTGCCAGTTATTGGTAATAGTAGGTAAGTCCTTCCGGCTGCCACCCCATACCGCATAGTGCTGTATACCCCCATATAATTTGAGTTTGTTTCTTCCTATCCGGAGATAGAAATTCTTTTCATGCAGATAAGCATTTTTAATAAACTGGTCTTTCCCCATCCAGCCATGACTCAGCAAGCCTTTGAACTGCAGCCAGCCATTGGTGAATGGTACTGGGGTGTACTCCGTTACCGCTATCCCGATTTTAGGAATGGGCAGCGCATTACCACTGATCCCCATAGAGCCGCTACTCAAATCTTTATCTACCTCTCCGATAATTTCTTCGTACTTGCCACCGCGAATCTCCCAATGTTTATATCCTGCCTTTACATACCCCTGTTCCAGGAAAGTACTGTTGAAATGATTGTTGTTATACACATCCAACCCATACTTTATATAAAATTTATCCTGCCATACCTGCTGCTTGCTGAAGCCGGCATGTATAGACACATCTCCTTTCCTGTCACTGATGGTACCAAAGTGATTAGACAACAGCCATAACGGTTGATAATCTTTAGCAGCAGCTGTGCCGACGGCGCCTGCATGTACTTCCAGTGAATCAGTTAACCAACGCTGTGCGGCAGCGGGCACACATATACATCCTAACAGCAGCATGAAACAGATCCTTTTCATATAGCCCTCGCATTTAAAACTTTCACGGAAGGAGATACCATTTCCCGTTTGCGCACCGCTACCGCAGGATTACCGGAATAAATCAACCATGGCTCCAGGTCTTTCGATGCCACGGCATTTACGGTAAGTACCGCATGCGCCCCACAGGTAACGCCTGCACAAACCACTGCCATAGCTCCAATCCATACGCCTGACTCCACGTGGATTTCTCCCAGCCGGTAAGGAAAATCCGGTTGTTTATAATCGTGATTACCTGTCAGTAACAGCGCCCCCTGCGAAATACATACATGGTCATCGATGGTAACATCTGCCAGGTTATCTATCCATACATCTTCTCCCAGCCAGCAGTGATCCCCGATTGATAAGCGCCAGGGACACTTTATCCGCACCCTTGTTTTAATAACCAAACCTTTGCCTATACGTGCACCAAATAAGCGCAGGAGTCCGCGCTTCAACGCAAATGGCCATGGAAATGCGCTGTTCAGAATATAGTAATTACAAAAGTACCAGGCCAGCACTTTCCATTTAGGTCCGGCGTAATAACTACCCGTATTAAAAGCGGCGAGATTGGTTTTCATATAATATCAGATATGAATGTTATAATCCTGTTTTAGCAATGCCATGATATCTTCCCGGCTTTCATTTCCCTGCAACTTCTGCTGAAACTCCTGTACATTAACGTCTACGAGTAAACGATACCAATACCCCTGCATAAAGTGAAAAAGAAATCCCTTATACCCATCCAGGAAACCGTAGCGCAGCACATACCGGAAAAGAAAATACAGCGAGGCACGCGCGCCGGGCGACAAAGCCGCATATACTTTTTCTTTCAGGAACCGCTTCCGCTTTGCCTGTGAGCCCTCCGCCTTCAATAACCGCTGATCTGTTTGCCAGAAGCCATACCGGATATTCAGCAAATCCACCATTTCCCGGATCGCATAGTTATTATGCTTATTCACCCACCAGTGAATGGAGTTCAGGTTATCATCCACGATATGTTCTTTAAACAACATCGTGGTCCCTTCCGACAACACAATATGTTCATCCATCCAACGCTGTTCTATGCTGCCAAGTCCATTGCGCCAGATCCTCAGCAGGGTATGCGGATAGAAACCACCGTACCTGATCCATTTGCCTTTAAACAATACCTTTCTACGTATATAGATCCCCGTTATTCCGTCAGCAACGCTGTCCATCCGGGTGTTTATTTCCTGCAGCAATCCCGGCTCCAGGTACTCATCTGCATCCATACGCATTACCCAGGGTGTGGTGATACCACAATGCTCCAGCGCCCATTGGAACTGATCCGCATAATTGACCCATTTACGTTGAAAAACCTTTGCACCATAGCTTTCGGCAATAGCTACCGTATTATCAGCAGAAAAGGCATCAACTACATATAGCTCATCTGTGATCTGCCGGAGATTTTCCAGGCAGCGCGACAGATGTATCGATTCGTTGAAAGTCAGTATAACTACAGCCAGTTTCATCTAATTACATTTTTCATATAGTTCCACATAAGAAGATGCCAGCCTGGCATCATTAAAATCATCCCGGATCTGCGCGGGCGCTTTCCGGGTGATCTGTTGTCGCCGGACTTTATCTTTATACGCCGCGGTGAGCTGATCGCTGATCCCATCCACGCTTTCTATGCCGGTAATCCATCCCAAACCATGCTCGCTGACATAGCCCGCCAGTCCTACCTGATCGCTGATCAGTACCGGCGTACCTACAAACAATGATTCAATCACCACAATAGCAAAATTTTCATTGCGTGAGGTGAGCGCAAAAAGGTCGGTGGCAGCGAGGAAATGAAACTTATCCTCACTGCCTTTCCAACCTGCCCATTCGACGCTATTATCCATATTCAGCGAAGCAATTAATTCCTTTAAAGACTGCACATAAGCCACATCGCCTGTACCGGCAATCAGCAACCTATACTTAAACGACACCCTGGAAAGCGCCCTGATCAACAGGTCCAGTCCCTTCTTCGGATCTACCCGGGAGAGAAAGCTAATCGTAAAAACATCATTGTCGGTACGGCTATAACCACCTGCAGGCAGGTCTACCAGGTTAAACACCTGTCCACCTTCCCAGCCCTTATTGATCTCCTGGCACTCTTTCCATTCCAGTTCAGAAGAAACGTGCAGATAGGTGCTGCGCAATAATCGTTTTCCCATAAGCGTATGCAACAGTTGTTTAATGCGGTTATTCCTCGCAGTAAGCACATAATCGCAGAACATACCATGTGGCGACAACAGCGGTTTCAGCTTTTTCCATTTACAGATAAAAGAAGCTCCCAGCACCAGGAAATTCCACCATGAATGAATATGTACTTTATCAAACTGTTTGGCATTCCTCCACACCGCCTTCCATAAGGCAGGTGACGCATGTGTATGATCACCGGTGATGCGTTTAAAATAGGTCACCTTTACGCCATCAATCATCGCGGTTGTATTGGCGGCGATATCCAGTTCCTGCCCTCCATTGGCGGTGGTAGTATATACTGCCACCGCATGTCCCATTTGCACCAGTTGCTCCGCTAACCGCGCTATCACCACAATGGGGCCGCCGTATACATAAGCGGGCTTATAAGAAGGAACAATAAAAAGTATATTCATATTCGGATATTAATGATTCATTGTATGCAGCGAATGCAGGGCATTATCCACCATCGCCGTCATTGTAAGGTGTTCCTGCACAAACCACCTGGCCTGTTGCCCCATGGTATGGATCTCGTCATCCGATAGCTTATCCAGCAGGTACAGGCACTCCTCCATATTTTCAAATATCAACCCGTTGTAACCATCACGGATATAGCTATACTCCACACATTGCAATACTTCCGCGGTGCGCTTAAAGGTGCATACCGGCTTGCCATAAGCCATCGCTTCTACCGCCGACAGGCCCACCCATCCCGGCTGAAAATAAAGGTCCGCCAGCCCAAACAGTTCCTGCTTAATAGCCGGATCATACACGGCACCAAAATCATGCACATGCGTATAGCCGTTGAAGTCAGGTTTGTATTTGCCTGCACCGATAATGATAAAGCTAAACTCGGTGGGGTCAGTTTCTGCGATGAGCTTTAGCAGCAGATCTATACGCCGACCGGTTTCGTTGAAGCGTGCACAGTAAATCAATACCCGCCTTGAGTGGATCTGGTATTTCTCGCGCAACGCTGCCTTGTCGGGCAAAGGCTGCTGCATAATTTTTTCTACTTCCGAAATGGTATTGTTCAGCGCCACTGCCTTCATTTTCGGCATCACCTGCTGCCACAGCGCCATTTCTTTAGGGGTATAAAACCAGGTCGCATCCGCCAGCTGCATCATCCATTTCAATAACCGGCTGGGCTGCTGTTCTTCCTGCACATATCTTTTTACAGAAATACCATGCCCCCAGAGAATGACTTTCTGTTTCAGGAAAGGTTTCAATAAAAGGATCATCCAGGTAGACAAATGCGCGAAGTTCAGCATCAGCACCAGCACCTTATAGTCGCGGTTAAAAAAACGCAAAGGGTTATATAACACAAACGGCCCTACGCTCCACGCTGGCAACTGTTTGATAGTAGTACTACCGGCAGCCAGGTTTCTTTTCTGCAGTGCATCTGCCCCATCATAACAATACAGGTCAAACGGCGCCTGCTCCTGCAGACGGTTAAAAAAATGTTCCCTGTAATGCGGCACCAAAGGCTGCAGAATCGCTATCATACCAACACATTTTTATTTGCATGAATAATACTGCTCACATCATAACCATAGATGAGCCGGTTACCTTCATGAATAGAGTCAAAAGCTACCAGGCTACCATCCCGCTTCCAGCGCGGATGCAGATCGCAATGCAATCCGCTGCGCGTAAAAGCCATCTGCTCCAGTGAGAATGCTTTCAACACTCCTTCGTCTACTCCTTCCAGCAGCACATCTGCCAGTTGCAAATCCGGTTTGGTATCAATCATACGGTAAGTACCCAACGTAGTTTTCTGTTGCGTGCTATATTGAAAAAGAAACAGTTTCCGGATGCCCTGCTGATTGGGATAGGTATCACAAATCATCCAGTCGCGGTTGGCCGGGCAAAACATAGGATGACCATCTTCCGTAATAATGTCTTTTGCCAGCATAGCAGGGACCGCATCGTTCACGTCTTCCAGCAACAGCCAGTTAAAAGGAGCTACCGCCTTTGCGCCCTTCTGACCATTGTATAATAATTTCTTCAACACCTTTTTGCCGTTGGCGATCAAACCTGCAGGCATCATTTTGTAGAGAAGGGAGCCGCGCAGTTTTTCAATACCACTGCCGGTTCTGCCCCAGATAGCAATATGCGTATCATCTTTCCAGTCGAAGTGACTGAGAAATCCGGTGGCCAGGCATCGCAGGTCATTGCCATCCGTACTGATGCTCATCAGCCGCGTAGTTTCGCCGCCGTCTTTCAATTTATACCGGTGTAAAAATGCCAGTCTGTTCTGCGAAGGATTCAGCAATAAATGCGTGATGTAATGATGCTGCCCCAGCGAAGGATTCATCCTGTAATTAGCCACTGTGCCGATAGACAGCAACAATGACTGTTCACCCGTATATACATTATGTTTTATAATGCCGGAGTCCACAGGCGCATGGAGATGCGCCTGCTTGTCTGGGAGTCCGGTATAACCATATCCACCTACACGGAAGAGTCGCGCATAATCAATGCTGAAAGCGATGCCCTCATCCGTTATAACATGTGCGGGGAGTGGCAGCGTTGACACACACTTATCCACACTCGCATCATAAATCCTGGCGCCCCACTTATCTCCCACGCGATCGTTCACAATAAAAGTATCCGTATCCCCAATCCATTGCTGCCGGGCACCCTGCGGATAATTGTAAGCATATGTTTTGCCCAGCTGATGAAATTGTTGCGCGGCATCAAAATAGCCGATGCCACAGGCTACGCGGGGATCCGGCGGCACTGTAATATCAGGTGACTGCAAGGCCAGGAGTTTATCGCCGGCAAAGTTCCACGCCACCAGGTCATGAAAACCAAAAAAGAAATCCCCTTCTCCCGCTGATAATATAAATTCCTGTTGCATAGTTAATGTGTTGTAATGAACGATGAGGTGTCCAGGCTTTTTTCTTTGCGTAATAAAAAAGTATGATCATGAATCTTATTATCAATACGCCGTATCACATCTTCTTCTGATAAATAAAATTCTGATATACCATGTAATGTTTTCAACAGGTCTGCCTTCACGATATCCGGTGCCAGGAACTCTGCACTGATACGGTTTCCGGAGAATGATTTTATTTTCTGATGCAGAAATGATTTGCGGTACAACTTCACCACGGTAGCATTGATATTATATAACTGAATGGCAGCCTGCCAGTCCATCCACTTAAACTCTGATACGCCGCTACCTTCCGTATGTGGCGTAGACAACACAAACCGATGCCAGGGCACCCGCAGTGCATCTGCCAGAATAGCGCCGTGCATGGCCTCTGCAATCACAAACTGCGAAGAAGCGATCTCCTGTAACGTATGCTCCACGCCGTTTTCAGACCTTGGTGAAATATAATTGAACCCCAACCGGTAACACAAACTCTCCCAATCGAAATAAGGCACTGACTTAAAATAGGGGATYACACTCACTTTATGCTTTTTCTCTACGTGCAGAAATTTGTCAAACTCCGGCAGTTGGCGAATAGCATAAGCAGCATCCGCTACGTAAGGAAACTGGTTATTGAAAGCATAGGCAGATAAAGGCCCGCGCAGGAAACGGATATCCCAGCTATTATCCAGATGAAATGTTTTATGAGCAGGTCTTACACCTGTACCAAATACAATCTTTCGTTTGTCCGTCAGATCACGGAACAACGGGGAGCTGTCGTACAGTATGGAACCTATGCCCAGGAAAGCTTCCGGGTCAGTTATATTGCCTGCACCAAATAACTTCGGCCATAGCCATCCGTTCAGGTCATCGCCGAAATTACCTTTCGGATCTTTATAATAAACATAGTTCACAGTGCAATCATTTACAGGTTAGCAATACGTAATACCTTGGCAGCATAATGGCCATTGATCCATTCCGTAAAATCAACTGCTCGTTTCTCCCAGCTATGTGCTGCCTTATTCACCTTTACAGGCGCCAGTTTACCGGCAGCCAGCTGACTGATCAGTGCGGCAAGTGAGGTCGGTGCATTGTTGTTAAAATAATATCCCTGCTCTCCAAATATTTCCAATGGTTCCCCTATTCTGCAGGTGAATACCGGTTTATTAAAAGGAATGTACATGTAGATCTTACTCGGACAACGGGCCCAATCCTGTATCGTGTCATTCAACGGAGAAATAAAAGCATCTGCAGCGGCGAAGTAGGAACTCAGTTCTTCTTCCGCTGTATACCCCAGGAACTGTACCTGCAAGTCCAGCTCCTTCTCTTTCACAAATGCCTTTGCTTCTGCCAGGTGCCTCCCCTGTCCCAGCAACAGCAGGTGAACATCCTTGCGTTCTTTACTGATCATTTCCATGGCCTGCAGCATGGTAAACAAACCATAATTGCGTGTCATAGTACCCATATAAATAAGCATGGTTTTACCGCTGTAGGTATCCGCCAATTCTTCGAAGCGGATCCGGGGTGATTCTACCACCTCATTATTAAATGCGTATGGGGAGTAAAGCACCGGTAACTGCTTGCGGAATAATTGTGCGGCCCTTTTAGTATATGTCTTACAGAGATACTTACTGGCACACAACAACCCATCAGCATATAACACAGACCAGTATTCCAGGGCCAGCATAGCATATTTACGCAGGCCCTTATTATCGGGAATACCAGATGGCAATTCTGAGTGTTCAATGAGTACCGTGGGTTTTAGCTTTAACTTATTTTTTAAGATGCGGTTGCGGAAGCTGAAAGAACAAAACAAAATATAATCAGGTGCAATCTCATTCACCAATGCTGTTTTAGTACGTACTTCCTCCCCTGCCGTACCTTCGGGATAGTAGTATACTTTTACGGCATCACTACATTCCATGGCAATCCGTTTTCGGTTCTCTTCACTGTCCTGCACAATGATCGCCACTTCCCAACCCATTGACAACAGCGGATCCGCCATACCGATGGCTCTTTTCATGGTGGCAATGAATTTAATATCGCCGAGTGTGATGAAGCATATTTTCATAGCTGTTCTTATTTTACCATTTATATTTTCCCTTCGGGAGAAATGAAAGCAATGGAGTCATTTATATGGTCCGTATCCCGTACTTCGTTTTCCTCCTCTGCTAATTCATAGTACGCGCGCAACAGGATAGCACCGATCGCCGGAATATTAAATCGCAACTGCTGTATAGGTGAAAAAAGGAAAGTCCAGATCACCCCGATGGTCATCAACACCAGCACCGGATACAACGCCGTGTCAGCGGCATGCCGGATGAGATAAAAACCCATTCTCAGCAGGAGAATAAATACCAGCAATACGGCCACAAATCCACCTACACCAGCGTTTACCCAGGCCCCCAGCAATATGGAATGGCTGGGAATCAGGTGATCCGTTGAGGTAGCCAGTTGTTCATTCATCTCCTCATTCTGGTACAACAACAGGATGCGGTAATATTTCAGGTTATCATCTTTGGCCCAGGAACCATGGCCAAACAAAGGCGCATCACCAATCGCTGCAAGCGCAGCAAATGTTTCACCTCTACCAGTCATCAGTAACTCCAATGGATTATAAGGATTGTCCAGCCGGTCTATTTGCTCCGAAGCATGCTCTCCACCAATCTCATGATTCATTACTCCATTCACGTAACTCACATATGCAAACTGAAATAAGATAGCACCGGCCAAACCGAATACCAGCAGCCGGTCACGGGTGAGGTACATGCCACTGTTGAAGCAATAAATAATAATAGCTCCGATGAAAAACACCATTCCGGTGGACCGGGAGTCACGCGCAAAGCACAGCAAACTATAACCTAACAGTAACGCCAGTACGGCTTTCCACTGCCCCTTGCGATACAATAAAAAGGACAGGATATATACGCCATATGACAGGATAGGTACCATCTTGAATTTGAAATACGACATATCCGTGTCGGCGTTCTCATCTGTCCAGATAATATTTTTGATGAGGGTCATACAGAGAAAGAAAAAAATGGCTTCATCATCTTTCAATGTTTTAAATAAAAAAAGGAAAGACAGGATAGACATGATAATCGCCGCCCAGCCCCGCATAAAGTTTTCGGAGGAGCTTTTTACAACAAACAAATCTGTGATCGCCTGGAACACAAAGAGTGCTACCAGGGCAACAATAATTTTCCGGAATAGTGGATAAGCTTTGAAATCACGGGTATCAAATACAAAAGGTGCAGATAACAGTACCATGATTTCATTGAGCTTCAATTGCCCTACCAGTGCTACGTTAACACCGCTCAACAAGGTGTACATGGCGATTTTAAGCCGGTTGAACATAGGCAGGTGTTTTACCGCGCACGGCGTAGTTAACAATCTGTTGCAGTCTTTGCTGGTTTACTTCCAGGCTGTATTCCTGCAGGAAGTCTTCCCGCAGCCTTTCGCCCTTGTCTGTTTCATTATCAAAGTTGAGCAGTGACTGTTTAAATGCTGCGGGTTCATCAGCCACAATAAAATGTTTGCTCTTCACCCCTTCTACTCCTTTAGCGGTGCTGATAATGGGTGTTCTCAGGGCCATTGCTTCCAGGCATTTCAAGCGGGTACCACTGCCATGTACCAACGGAATAATCACCGCGCTGGCCACCGATATATACCACTTTACATCATCTACCTTTCCAAAGGCAACTATGTTCTGATATTCTTCTTTGCCGGTAATACGTTTCAACGCTTCCTTCGATCCTCTGCCCACCAGCCACAGGTCATACTTTCCGGCCAGCTCCTGATCCCATACATTTTCAATGAACCATTTCAGCCCCGCAAAATTCATATATACGCCGAAGTTAGCCGTCATCACCAGCACCCGCTGCTGCTTTTTGCCAAACAGGTGATAATCTTTCTGGTCCAGGAAATTAGGTACAGTGAACACCTTTTGTTTGGCCAGGAACCGGGTATGATAAACATGATCATCCTCACTCACTACCAACACTGCCGCCGCCTTTTTAAAATACAGTCGCTCATGTAATTTTTCCATGCTGAACAGTTGCAGTTTCCTCAACTTATCCAACAGGTTTTTAGAAGGTAATTGCCAGGTGATCATGGGTTGTGCATTATGCGTACCCAGTATCACCGGTATGTTCCTGCTACTGAAAAAAGAAATGTAATGACCTACAAAGCCGTAATCCAGTATGGCAGCAGCCACAGGATATTCGCGGCATATTTCCTCAAACATCCCCAGTACATCTCCCGAACGCTGGAAGTATTGCTTACCGGTAATCCGGGTCAGCAGATCAAAAGGCTTTGCTTCATAGGTATAAAAAGTAACATTAGGGAGATGATATTGCTCCAGATCTACTTTTTCCACATTCCGCACAACGGCAATTACCTCATAGCCCAATTGTGACAAAGCTTTGATCAGGTAATAACTTCTGATTCTTTCCCCTCCGTTCTGCGGAAAAGGCGATATATCTGTGAAGAAGAGTATATACATATACGTTAGTTCGCTTTTAGTACTACCAGTCTCGCCTGTAGTTTTGAAAAAATCCGGTTGAATAGTTGTTCCATCTTAGCTGTTTCATCAGGTGTTAATCCTATTAGTCGTATCCATAAACACATAGACAGCATGCCGGTCAGCGCAGTAATGCCTAACCTTATAAACCCCTCCGGCATCAGCAACTGTGGTACACCGGCCAGTGCTACTGATAAAAACACGGGTATTACTGCCTTTACAATCACCTGTTTGGTAAATACGGCTGGTGACAAACCCGTAATATTTTTAGCGGCGATCATGCGATAAATGCCACTCACCACCTCTATGCCGATGGCGCTGGTTAATACAGCCGACACCGGGTAACCCATTTTCAGCAATAACCAGGCAATAGGTAAGTTGAGTAGCACCATGGTACTTACTACTACCTGGTACTTTTTAATTTTCCCGACAGATTGCACCGCGACCTGTATGCCGGCAGATAGTTGGTTGATGAGTGTGGCAATAATAATTAAGCGACACATCATGACTGTGTAGGCAGGTACTTGCTTGAGCCAGCATTGCAGCACAAAAGGCATTTCTATCATCATGGGAATGGCAAAAAAGCTCAGCAGGTAAAAGGAAAATTTACTGGCAATCATGGCCAGGCGCAACATTCGCGCCCGGTCTCCGCTGCCTTCGCTTTTAATGATCTGCGGATTCAATGCCCTCAGCATGGTCACAGAAAAATAACTCAGTTGTGCATTCACCTGGTTGGCAATACCATAGGCGGCATTCACGATGGTTCCAAAAAATACGTTGAGTAATAAAGCAAGTCCCTGGTTACGGGCTACTACGCTGCCCGCACCAAACATATTCCAGCCGGCATAGGCGAACATCTCTTTCAATAAATGCCTGTCGAAATAACTACGGATCCTGATCCTGCTTTCTTCATACTTCATGGCGCAGTATACCTGCTTAAAAAGCAGGAGTAGTACGGTTAGCAAGGCCGTCAATCCGCCGTATACAATCAGCTTATCGTAAGCGGTGTATTGCAGCATCACGGCAATCAGCAGTTTACCCAATGCTTCCACAATTCCGAGGATGGCTACCATCACCATGTTTTCCTGCGCAATCAGTGTAGCATCATAGGGCACAGAAATAATCGTAAAGAAAGCGCTGACTACCATGAACTGAAAAATGAGTTTAGCGGCAGTGGTACGCGATGCAGGAAAGTTCAGCACATGATCAAACAGGTAGCTGCCGGCTACTTCAAACAACAACACCAGCGCCAGCCCCAGTATAAAATGCAGCAACACACTGGAATTGAATACCAGCTTTAGCTTGTGATGGTCTTTTGTACCCAGGTGAAAAGACATATACCTTTGTGTGCTGATGGTCATGGCAATGTTCAGAAATGATAACATGGCAATCACGCCGCTGATCAGGTTAAACAAGCCATAATCCGCCGCTCCCAGCAGGTTCAATACCAGCCGGGTGGCATATAACGAAATAAAAACGGTGATAAGCATCCGTCCGTAGAGCGCACCCGTATTCAATATCACCCTGTTTGCTACCTGCATCTTTAGTATATTATCCGATTAAGTGTTCCAGTTGTGTTACTTCTTTTTTGGCAAATAATTCCACATCACTGGCCATCATTTCTTTTACCAGTGCCGGTAAATCATAAGCAGGTTCCCATCCCAATACCGTCTTTGATTTGGTAGGATCTCCTATGAGCAATTCTACTTCCGTAGGGCGGAAATATCTCGGATCTATTGCCACTACTTCCTTTCCTATCGGCAACGCATACACTTCATTGGTGCAGGCAGTGATTACGCCAATCTCTTCTACGCCATTTCCCTGGAAAGTAACCGTGATGCCCAGTTCCGCAAACGCCATGCGTACAAACTCACGCACGGTAGTGGTGATGCCGGTAGCAATTACATAATCATCTGGTTGTTCCTGTTGCAGGATACGCCACATTGCTTCCACATAATCTTTGGCATGTCCCCAGTCGCGCTGTGCATCCAGGTTGCCGAGGTATAATTTTTCCTGCAGCCCCAAAGCGATAGCAGCGGCACCCCTCGTGATTTTGCGGGTTACAAAGGTTTCTCCGCGTAACGGGCTTTCGTGGTTAAACAGGATACCATTGCAGGCAAACATGCCATAGGCTTCCCGGTAGTTGACCGTTATCCAGTAAGCGTATAATTTGGCTACCGCATAAGGACTGCGGGGATAGAAAGGCGTTGTTTCCCGCTGTGGTACTTCCTGCACCAGTCCATATAATTCAGAGGTGCTGGCCTGATAGATGCGGGTTTTCTTTTCCAGCTTCAGGATGCGCAGGGCTTCCAGTAACCGCAATGTGCCGATACCATCTGCATTGGCGGTATACTCAGGTGTATCAAAGCTCACACGTACATGGCTCATGGCCGCCAGGTTGTAGATTTCATCAGGCTGTGTTTCCTGTATAATGCGTATCAGGTTGGTACTGTCTGTCATATCGCCATAGTGCAAGCGGAAGCGCACATTTTCACTGTGTGTGTCCTGGTACAAATGGTCAATCCGTTCTGTATTGATTAAAGAGGCACGACGTTTAACTCCATGTACCATATATCCCTTTCCCAGCAGTAATTCTGCCAGATAAGCGCCATCCTGGCCGGTAATACCTGTTATCAGGGCTACTTTCATACGATCGATATTTTAGTGGTAAAAGAAATAATTTGTTATTGCATCAGTGCATTGACTGCCGAGGCTGCGGCATTGCCAATACCGTAATAAGTGAATCCCTGTTTGACTAATTGTACATCGTCATAAATATTTCTGCCGTCAAAAAGCAACGGCGTTGCCATCAGGCCATGCAGGCGTTTCCAGTCGGGCATCCGGAAAGCATTCCACTCTGTTACCAGCAGGATAGCTGCCGCATCTTCTGCAGCGGTATACATATCATCCGCAAAGGTGACACTGCTGCCCAGGTAAGGCAATGCTTCTTCCATCGCTACGGGATCATACACACTCACAACAGCGCCCGCGTCCAGCAGGTGGCGGATCAGCACCAGGGAAGGTGCTTCCCGCATATCATCGGTGTTAGGCTTGAACGACAAACCCCATAGGGCGAACTTTTTATCTTTGATGTCGCCGTCAAAGTGACGCAACACTTTATGGAAGATGACTTTCTTCTGGTCTTCATTCACTGCTTCCACCGCATCCAGGATACGGAGCTGATAGCCATATTCCCGTCCCGTTTGCATGAGGGCTTTTACATCTTTCGGGAAACAGGAACCACCGTATCCCATGCCCGGATAAAGAAAGTGTTTACCGATGCGTGGATCACTGCCAATACCCTTGCGCACCTGGTTGATATCAGCACCTACCAGTCCGCATAAATTGGCGATGTCATTCATATAGGAAATCCGCGTGGCCAGCATAGCATTGGCAGCGTATTTGGTCATCTCCGCAGAGGCGATGTCCATAAATAAAATAGGATGACCATTCAACAGGAAAGGGCGGTATAATTGCTCCAGTGTTTGACGGGCCTGGGCGGTATTAACGCCAATGACTATACGATCTGGCTTCAGGAAATCATTTACAGCTGCTCCTTCTTTCAAAAATTCCGGGTTAGATGCTACATCATAATCCAGGATCAGTTGCCTGGCAGATAGACTTTCCTTTACCGCACGATTCACCCTGGCTGCAGTACCTACCGGCACCGTACTTTTTGTGACTACCACCAGGTAGTCCTGCATCAATGCGCCTATCTGATGGGCCACCTGCAATACATACTGCAGATCAGCACTACCATCTTCCCCCGGCGGCGTGCCTACCGCAATAAATACTACCGCTGCCCCCGGCAATGCAGTGGCCAGGTTGGTGGTAAAAGACAATCGCCCGCTTTGCTGATTGCGCATCACGATCTCCTGTAATCCGGGCTCATAAATAGGTAGTACACCGTTTTGTAAACGGGCAATTTTAGCAGCATCCACATCTGCACAAATCACTTCTGTTCCTACTTCTGCCAGACAGGCGCCGGTTACCAAACCAACATATCCTGTACCTACGATCACTACTTTCATACCTATAGTATTTAAGATTGTAATTTGAACTGATCCTGCTGCAGGAAATCTCTGTAAGCCATCACCAGACCTTCTTTCAGGCTGATACTATGTTTCCATCCCAGCCGATGCAGCCGGGATACATCCATCAGCTTACGAGGCGTACCATCCGGTTTGGAGGCATCAAAAAGGAGTTCTCCTTCATAGCATACCACTTCTTTAATATATTCTGCCAGCTGCTTTATCGTCAGGTCTTCTCCTTTACCGATATTCACCGGCTCCTTTTCATTGTAGTGTTGCATGAGGTATACGCAGGCATCGGCCAGATCATCAGCGAACAGGAATTCCCGTTTAGGCGTACCCGTTCCCCACACTGTTACTGATGGTTTGTTATTTACTTTTGCTTCATGAAACCGGCGGATCAGCGCAGGCAACACATGTGCATTTTCGGGATGATAGTTATCGCCAATGCCAAAGAGGTTTGTTGGCATCACACTGATGAAGTTGCAGCCATACTGGTCGCGGTAAGCCTCACATAATTTGATGCCGGCAATTTTAGCGATAGCATAAGGTTCATTGGTTTGTTCCAGCAAGCCTGTCAGTAAAAAACTTTCTTTGATAGGTTGTGGTGCCATACGGGGATAGATACACGAACTACCCAGGAATTGTAGTTTAGTCACTCCGTATTTCCAGGCAGCATGTATCACATTGGAGGCGATCATCAGGTTATCATACAGGAACTCCGCCCGGTAAGTATTATTCGCATGAATACCGCCTACTTTGGCCGCTGCGAGGAATACATATGCCGGCTTTTCCGCCGCAAAAAAATCATCTACTTCTGCCTGTTTGCGTAAATCAAGACTGCCGGAATTACGGGTAATGATGTTATGATAGCCCAGTGTTTCCAGTCTCCTTTTGATGGCGCCACCCACCATACCGCGGTGCCCGGCTATATATATCGGATCATTTGCTTCCATATTTATTCATTATTTGTGTCGGTGTTTATAGTAATTCCGGGCGATTTTCTTTCACCCATTTATGCAATTGCTTGATATCCTGTCCCCGGCCCCGTTGCATGATCAGCAGCGCGCTGGCAGTATTTACCACCACCATATTCTCTACTCCTACCAGCGCTACCAGTTTATCTTTTCCGATGACCATATTTTTTTTCGGGTCGCTTTCAATAAATACTGCCTGGTGATTACGGTATTGATAATGCTGAGAAAGCGCATCTGCCAGGGCTTCATAGCTACCCACATCACTCCAGTCCATTTTTGTGGGCACCACTTTTACGATGCTGCTTTTTTCCAGTACAGCATAGTCGATGCTGTCTGATGGAATGGCTTCCATGGTTTCTCTTGACAATGCGCCGGTGCTTTTCCATTCTGCTGCTGCAATGGCAGCGGCTTCATAAATAGCAGGTGCATGTTGTTGTAATTCCTGCAGCATAATGCGGGCCTTGCAGCAAAAGATGCCACTGTTCCACAGAAAGCCACCTGCAGCCAGCATGGCCTCTGCTACGGGACGATCCGGCTTTTCAATAAAGTGCAGTACATCATGACCGGAATAGCTGATATAGCCGAATCCCGTTTCCGGATAAGTTGGTACCAGGCCGATGGTCACAATATGATTGCCAGCTGCCAGGATGCCTGCCGTTTCAATAGCCATGGCGTATCGGTCCGGCGTACCGATGAGGTGATCGGCAGGAGTGATCAGTAAAATGGCCTCGGGATCGGCGGTAAAAGCAGCCAATGCGATGGCTGCGGCTGTATTACGGCCCACTGGTTCTGCGATGCATACGGGTGCCGCAGCTCCTGCCTGCTCCAGTTGTTCGGTAACAATGGCTGCCTGTTGCTCATTTACGATAGCCACTACTTTGCTGCAGGCAAAACGATTACGCCGGAAGGCCAGTTGCAGGAGACTGTAGCCATCGAACAGGGTTAATAACTGTTTGGGCGTTTGCTGGTTAGACAAAGGCCATAACCGCGTGCCGGAGCCGCCGCAAAGAATAATATGCTGCATCATAAATAAGGTTGGTTGTTTTATCAGTAATGATGTCCGTTCACGATTTTACTGCCAGCAATGACGGTGATCTCTCTGGAAGGAACGGTGGCCTCCAGTATGCACCCTAAACTGCTCAATTCTACTTTCACCCGGTTTCTGCTGATGGCTATAATTTTACCCCCGGAAGAGGTTCGTTGCTCTCCTTCGCCAAGTATCGGTACCTGTGCCACAGATACATCTTCATAATCCCTCAGAAAGTGCCGGATCAATGCAATTTCATGGTCAGGTATGACCGCCGGTTGGCCCAGCCAGTATACAAAGTTGACCACATTATCTGTTTCACGGACCACCCAACTTCTGCTTTCAGGAATATGTACAAATACATAAGAGGGGAACAATGATTCCTGCACGATTTTACGCGCACGTACCAACTCTTTAACAGGATGGTAGTGTTCCACTTTTTTACGCGCGAACAAGTCCGCTACTTTCTTTTCGCATTTGGCCCGGGTATACACCGCATACCAGGCCGATGGTTGTTCATTAAACATAGGAGCCGGTTTTTAGGTTGTCGGATAGTTTTGTAGAATTTATAAGGGCAGGACCGGGCATAGCTACACCCGTTATATTTATAAGATATGGTGGTATCGATATATAATTTACAGTCGCCGTTACTTTGTAGTGCGCCTGAACAAGCCTGGTTTCTTTACTACTTCCGTGTAGCCGTATCCGTTAATATCACCGTATCCGGATCCATAGCCGTATCCTGCTACACCTTGTCGTTTTATTCCGTTAAATACAACATTCAGTTTTCCCAGTTCCCTGTTCTGATACAACTCTTCTACCAATTTCAGGTAGTGTTTGGGGGTTCGCTGATGCCGCACCACATACAGGGTGGCATCACAGAAGGGCGCAATTAACCTCGCGTCTGTCACCAAACCTACGGGAGCAGAGTCAATGATGATATAATCAAAACGTTCTTTCAGTTGCTGGAGCAGGTGTTCCAGCTGACCATTCAGAATAAGTTCGCTGGGATTAGGCGGCATAATACCGGCAGACAGGAGGTACAAAAACTCATTGTCTCCTACCTTTTGCAGGATTTCCTGCAGCGATGCTTTTCCTACCAGGTAGTTGCTGATGCCCGGATCTACGCGCATGCCCAGCATTTTGCTGATCATCGGTTTCCTCAAATCAAACTCCAGCAGTGCTACTTTCTTTTTCGCAAGAGAAAGGCTCATGGCCAGGTTCAGGGATACAAAACTTTTCCCTTCACCGGAAATAGAGGAAGTAACCAACAAAGTTTTACGATCTCCATTCAAACCAATATAGGACAAAGAAGTTCTTAAGGCCCTGAACTGTTCTGCCACTGCGGTTCTGCTGTTATTACTCATCACCACCGGATCCTTTCCATCGTGGTGCATAATTTCAGCAGCGATGGGCGCCGTGGTTACTTTTTCAATATCTGCCCGGAACATTACCTCCCGGTTCATCATATCTTTCACGGAAACAAATCCTGCTACGAGGGCCATTGCACCCAGCACGGAAATGGCCAGCACCATCGGTTTCTGCGGACTGAAAGGATAGGCCGCTGATTCAGCAGCATCCACTACCCGGCTGTCTGATACGGCCGCGGCATAAGCCAGGGCTGTTTCTTCCCGCTTCTCCAACAGAAAAGTGTAGATGTTATTTTTAATTACCTGTTGCCGGCTTACTTCCAGCAAGGCTTTTTCCTTACCTGGTACACTGCGGATAATGCCCATGTTACGGCTATTCTCTGCCTGTAATCTCACCATACCTGCCTGCAGGTTAGCACGCAGACTACCAATATTTTCCATAATAGCCGGCTTTAACCGATCGCACTGACGATTCAAACTGGCCAGCAGCGGGCTGTTTTCACCGGTTGTTTTGCGCAGCCGGTCCAGCTGCAATTCTGTTTCTGATAACTTCGTTACCAGCTCCAGCAATACCGGGTCAGAGAGACCAATAGTACCGGGCACTATATTACCTCCGGGGTTTTGACTGTTCACATATTTTTCAATCGCATCCAGCACAGATAATTGCATATTAGCTTCGCTGATTTTACGATCATTTTCCTGTACACTGGCGAGGAACAGTTTACTCTGCTCGCTGATGTCCACAATACCTTCCTTAGTTTTAAAATGTTCCACCTGTGTTTCTGCCTGTCCCAGTTCCGTGCTTACAATGCGCAGGCGTTCTTCCACAAAGCTCATGGTGTTGGCGGAGGTTCTGTTTTTATCTTCTACTGCCGCCTTGTTATATACGCTGATCAATTCATTTACAATCGCTTCTCCACGTTCAGGGGCAGCATCTGTATATTCCAGATCCACTACGCTGCCGGCTTTGGCAGCAGGCATAATTTTCATGGTGCCCAGCAGGAGCTGCATCCATTGTTTTTCTGTCATCAGGTGCAGGGTGTAACTCGCTGCAGTATCAATATGCCCGCCCTGCGACTGTATAACTAATTTGCCCCATCTTGTTTGCACCGTATCTCCCACCGGATAACGCTTACCATCTATGACTACACTTTTTCCTGATGCCTGGTAAGTAAATGGCCACATGCCTGTTGCGGCCATTTGTATGGCATCGGGTTCCAGGAAAACGAATTTAAGCGGGCTATCTTTATATAGTACTACATCTCTTATTTTCCCTTTCTCAATCACTTCACCGTAGAGGTTAAGGTTTCGTATAACCGCTTTCGTTAGTGTGCGTGATTTCAGTATTTCAATTTCATTTTCCATGACTGTTTTAGCACCGCCCAGCAGGTCGAGTGACTGTAGCATATCACTGGCGCCAAGACCGTTAGATGATTCCTGTACCAACAGCACACCAGAAATTTTATATAACGGTGTAGCATATCGGAGGTAAAGGAAAGCACCTGCCAGTGCAGCAACAACAGCAGCTGCAAACAGCGGCCAGTAAGGCAGATAGCGGGAGCGAATGAGCGTAAGTATGCTCAATGGCGTTTCACTTTGTTGCGTTTTATGTCCGTTTACTTTTTGCATACACTACTTATTAATGACTAAACGGTCCAGGATAATAACGAGCAATGACAAACTACTGAGAACAATGGGCAGTATTTGCCGGGACCTGTCTGCAGTTGCTATTTTTGATTTACTGGGTTCCACATAAAGTATATCATTTGATTGCAGAAAGTAGTAAGGAGAATTCAGGATACGTTTATCATTCAGATCCAGGCGCCGTATAATCCGCTCCCCATCTACCTCCCGGATTAGCAATATGTTATTTCGTTTACCAAACACCGTTATATCACCTGCCATTCCCAACGCTTCCAGTACTGATATTTTTTCGTTGGTAACATTTACAACCGTTGGTTTACTGACCTCTCCGAGAATCGTTACCCGGTAATTAAGAAATCGTATATTGACGACCGGATCTACCAGCAGTTTACGTTCTATCAATTGATCGTGGAGATTTACGGTGAGCGCCTTTTTTGAAAGGCCGGCTACTTTTATGGGCCCTAATACYGGATACTGAATATATCCTTGTTCATCTACCAGGAAGCCTCCCAACATTGCGCCTGCACCGGCGTTGGCTCCTCCTGCACCAGCAGCAGAGGTCATGTTGGACACATTATAGATGATTACATCCTCCGGATTAAGACTGCTTACATTGATCTGCAGTATATCATTCTTTTGTATCCGGGGCTCAAAATTGCCATCAACTGGTGATAATATGGTGTCTTTTACATCACTGAAATAAACAGCATTTTTTGTTGACACGCAGGAAGTAAACAAACAATTTAAGCATAGCAATCCCAATCCCATCCAGGTTAAGCAGGTTTTCAATATCATATATGGCATTTTACATCATCACTTACACACTCTTTACATCTCCCTACAATATTACGCTGGTTCGCACTTGGATTCAATTACTTACTACAGTATAAATTGCCTTATTACACGGTATCTTACTACTCATTAAAGTAAGCTGTCTGTAAAACCAGTGAACATATCTGATAAATTAAAATCTGAAGAAAAATTATTGATTGTAGTAAAAATGACGAGTGAGAATAAATTATTTGACCAGATTTTTGAAATCAATTCTGATTTGGTGGATACATTCAGCTTCTGATACACTTTTTTTAGGTGTTGGTTCACAGTGAACACGGTAACAAACAACTGCTGCGCCATTTCCTTATATGAGTAACCTTCTTTCAGCAACTCCACCAATTCATACTCCCTGCGGGTAAGCTTATCCTTAATACTTTCCAGCGGATCTTTATTCAGATGAGTGATCAGCAGATGCGCTGCTTTGGGTGATAGTGTAGCACCACTTTGTATTGTATCCATGATAGACTGGTAAATATCACTTAAACGGCTTGTTTTGATAATATAACCGTTGGCGCCTTTTTTAATGGCTTCAATAATATACTGCTTGCCATCATGTCCGGATAACACAATTACTTTCGCTTCCGGATAAAGTCGCTTTACTTCTGATATGCCATCAATGCCTGACATACCAGGCAAAGTAATATCCAACAGGATTACTTTTACATCCGGATAAATCACCGGCAGGGCAATAAATTCCTCTATAGACTTGCAGGCAAATACAACTTTGCACTCCTGGAAATCTTCCAGAAATTCACGATAGTTGTTTAATAGAAAATGATTGTCTTCAATGATTCCTATGTTAATCATACACTAAAGGGGGGTTAGGTTCTCGGTTGATATGGTACAATAAAATAATCTTATAGTAAATATAACATGAAAAAGAATAGGCAGATAGCACAAAAATATATCTATCTATTTATTAATTATTTATACATTATTAATACTAACATTCTAATTCATAAAACACTTTATAATTATTTATATATTTATAATTATTTACGATAATGCCATTTTATTCATAACAACATTTTTATAAAACAGCAATCAATATTCAATCAAACTACTTACTATAAAGCTTTACAAGCTAATTTATAAATACATTATTAATAATATAATGTATTCTTTAAAAACTTCCGTATATTGCATGTATAACCATATTTATCCCGCCCGCCGATACCATCGAAATACGAAACCTTATTTTCTATTCAACCAAAAACCAACGTATGCTAAACAACGCTAAGAAGCATGCAGTCAGAGAAAAATCTTTACTGGAAATGAGATCGGAATATATTTCTATGGCAACACATGAATTTAAAACACCGATCATCGCCATTTCTTCTTCTATTGAATTACTCGAAACAAAAATGCAACTGGATGAATTAATGTTGCCTTTCTATGAACGGAATATTTCCCGTATCAAAGAAGAAATCATTGTACTCCGTAACATGGTGGATGACATACTCACCACTGGTAGTATGGTGGCAGGTAATCCCGTTACCCAACCGGAAGAAACAGATGTATGCAGCTTCGCTAAAATGATAAAGCAGCAATACTTTCACAAACGCAGTGATAAGCGTCAGTTACGGATAAAAGTCTCCGGCAGTCCGCGGCCTCTTCATATAGACAGGAGCCATCTCACCGGTATCCTCACCAACCTTATCAGCAATGCCTTCAAATACTCTTCCGGCCCTGGTCCGTTACTCAGTCTTCATTATAGAAAAGATCAATTACGCATCAAAGTAAAAGACAGTGGCATTGGTATACCGGAAAAGGATATACGATTTTTGTTCACCCCTTTTTTCCGCGCGGGAAATGTAGGTGGTAGAGAAGGCACAGGACTCGGACTGGCCATCGTAAAATCATTTGTAACGGCTAACAACGGGGAGATCACTGTCAGCAGCGGGTTAAATGGTTCCGTTTTTACAGTCACTTTTCCATTATGAACATCAACGCAACAGCATTACACTTCCTTTTAACATGCGCGGTTGTTGCGAGCTATCCGTATACGTACATACGTATACATAAGCCTGCACATCCGCAGGTATTCCTTTAAAACTACCGTCCCATCCCACTTCAGGAGACTGGCTCATAAATATCAGTTTTCCCCACCTATCATATACCTGTAACCGGTAGTCGTGTATTGCATCATATACTTTGGGGCGGAAAACATCATTCTGTCCATCATGATTAGGTGTAAATGCTGTAGGCATGACCACCAGACAGTTTTTCCAGGGCGATGCTACCGCAGCGGCAACTGTTGCTGTAAAATGATGACTATCCTGTATCTCAGCGGTATGTGGCCCTGCTGCCAATCCGGGAAATATACTATCCGGTTGCCATCTCCCATTATCCAACCTATACTGAAAAGGAGGTACCCCACCGCTTACATGCAGCGTAATACTTCCATCATTGACGGCTCCGCAGCTACAGGGTTTCACAGATGCCTGGAGCGCAGGTAACACCAAACGATCTATTGCGGACAAATTATCCAGTAGCAAAGCAATCCCATACTGACTTTTGTTACACGGTGCAGTGGGATACGCCACCAGGGAAATATAACGATATGAGGCAGCTGCATGAAACACGGCATCGTAGCGTTGCCAGGTTTCGTGCGTAAAATTGCCAGATGACCACAATAACGCTGCCGTATCTCCGGGGGTATTACCGCCATAAATCCCCAGGTTGCCATAGCAGGCCGGATAAAGATAATAAGGGGTGTAGGCCAGGTCAACACTCAACACATAATCCACATTTGCCTGCAACGGCTGCGGCAATTCCTGCCCAATACCTTCCAGGAACCCCTTACCGCTATGCATCCCCACATAGCTATTGCCGGCTGCCGGCGCCAGCTTTATCTCAAAAACACCGGGCTGCGTATCCGGCGTACCAAAAACAACATGCCAGGAAACAGGCAATATCCCCTTACCAGGACGACCTTCGAGGGATGGGTTGCTGAATGGTATCTGTTGCGCTTCTACCTTAACAGAAAAGGATAAAAACAGCCAGCAGCAAAGCATTCCGTAAATAATACCCGGTTCTGAAAACATGCAGTTGATTTGCCGCATTAAAATTACCGGTTATTACAGTGATGGCATATAACTCATTTAAGTAGTTTGTGCACCTTACATTTCTTTTGTTTTGTGTACCTGAAAAAATATCTTTGCCCCGGAAATTACCCCTGCACGCAATTGTGCAATTGCCTAATCCGAATTTAAACACCTTAGCATCATGAAAAAATCTATTCTGTACATTCCCCTTGGCTTCATGCTGATAGCCACTGCTATGTCATGTGATAACACCGGGAAATCAGGTAGCAACACAGCCTACGATGAAAAACCAGCTGCCGCTGCAAACCAGGTCATTGAATACACTAACCTGATCGTTGACCTCTCGAACAAAAACTCTGACTACGTAGTCCGCCTCGTGAAAAATGCAGACCGCGTGGAAGAAATACTAAAAGAAAAAAGCAATCCTGTTTTCCTGGGCAGCATCATTAAACCTATCATGATCCCTGCTTTTAACCATGGCAAAATCACGGTAGACAAACCCGTAGATGCTCTGAACAAAGCAGATCAGGCTTTCTTTAAAGAAAAAGTAGCCAGCTTCACCAGCTCCTTCGACAAAATAAAAGCGACCTATGCCAAACTGGATGATTACCTGAAAGCACAGGACTTTAAAGATGACAAAGGCGCCAAAGGACTTGCCCTGGCAGATTCTATCCGCAAAGATGCGCAGGTATTCTTTGATCAGAAAGTAGTACTGATGAAAAGAGTGAATGAAGTTGCAGATGCCAGTGAGGTGATTATCCTGAAAGACAGCCCGCTGAAAGATTATATCATCGCTATGAAAGCAGATATGCAGGCCGTTCGTAATTATATCAATCTGCTGGAAGAAGGCGGCGAGGATTATAACAAAATAAGTGCAGCTGCACAAACAGCTTATGATGGCCTGGAAAAAGATCAGGCGGCGCATGCGGCCCTTGACCTGGCGAATGCAGAAAAAGAAAGCAAAGGCTCCTCCTATAAATCGTTCTGCGATAGCTACCATGAATTTCTGCTGATGGCCAAAAGGATGATGCGCGATGCCAAAGAAAAAGGCACGATGACAGAAAGCCAGCTGGAAAGCCTGAATAACTCACTAGATACGATGATCGGAAGGTATAACAGCTTCACGAAATAAAGGCATAAAAAAGCCGCAGCCAGGAATGGCTGCGGTGCTTTTCTTATCCACTCGTTTATCGTTGTAAACTCAACTCCGCTTTTGTTGCAAACTGCTGCAAAGTCACCCCTATCTCTTTCTCCAGTGCCTCTCCCGTCAGTTCCTTACGGAACGCTTTCTCTTCCAGCACCATCATCACTTTATACAGCGGTTCATTATTCACTTTCTTCTGCAGGTTAATGACGCTGTTGGCACCATACACTTTATCCCAGCCTTTACGAACAACCGCCCAGAAAGCCTTGTTCTGCTCCCACCATTCTTTTGCCTGCCGGCATTTCCCTTCGTCTGTCCGGTTATAGGTATTCAATCCTTTTTCTCCTACGATCACTTTGTCTTTACCATTGGCTCTGACCACTTTCTGGTTATCCTGTTCATGAATGGAACCGGTGGCGGTAATTTCATGGTGATTCGTACGGTGTAATACGTTATAGTCCTTGCGGGTAGTATACTCCCTGCGCGGCAAAGGTGCATCGCTGGAAGATTCCCAGTAGTGGCGGCCATCGGTATGTACCCAGGTTGCAGACCCTTCATAGCGCGGCTCATCGTCTACGCCATATACTTTTTGTGTCCACTGTCCTTTTACCTGTGCAGCCGGCAGGGTTACTTTTTTCCATTCGTTGTCCTGGTTGTAAGCCAGCAGTTGCTGGTTTTCATATTGCCAGTCTTCCGTCCAATGCTTGATTACATTGCTGTCTGCTATCAGCAGATGCTGCAGAACAATGCGGTTGCGGTCTTCCGCGGCTACCGTCACGTATTCTACAGCGTCTATTATTTTATGATACCCTTTGGGTTTATAGCTGCTGTCAGCAGGGAAAGTTTCAGTGTATTCAAAAGTAACTTCCTGGCAACCACACATGCTTTTAATAGCGGCTTTATCCTGTGTCACTTTATCGTTGCCCTTCTGTTGAGCGGTAGCGCTCAATGCCATAAAGGTGGCTGCGATGGTTAATCTGGTAATCTGCTTCATGAGAATATACGATGGTTATTATTATTTGAAATTGCGGGAACCGTCTGCCTGGTATACATACCGGAATGAATAGAAACGGCTCGGCGAGTTAAGATCCGGTGTAGCAGGTGCATCTTTATAGTAACTGCTTACTTCCAGCTTGGCATATTTACCACTGGCAGTTTTCAGCACAATAATAGCGCCGGCAACAGGAGTAATAATATGTGTAGTCATGTTATAGGAATACCAGCCGGCGACAGCTTTGGTAGCAGCGGCGTCTGATTTGTAGCCTGTTTCCGGTGCTACTGCCAGGTTATTATATACGCCGGTAATCACCTGTGCTTCTCCTTTACCCGGGCCGCTGCTGCCACCATTAATGATAATGGTAGTTGCTTTAAAGGCGATATCCCATTTGGCAGAGGCAGAGTCGCTGTTGGGAACAATCTTACCATCTGCCAGGCTATAAAAGGTAAACAGGTCTTTTTTGGCGGCATCAGCATCCACATTGGTCACTACTTTGGATTGCAAGGTAACAACAGGTGTGGGGCGTGCTGGTTCATCATCATCTTTACTACAGGAAGACAGTGCGAAGACGGACATCAGCAGCATACCTGCTGTAAGAAATTGTATTTTCATATAGGTGCTTATTGTTTATTTACAGTATGATAAAAATTCCAGGTAAGCCCCAGGGAGTAAACCCTACCAGGCATGGTGGAAATATGTTGTGGATCAGTATAATTAAAAAGATTTTCCAGGGTGGCCTGTACGCGCAGCTGCCTGCTGAACAAGGTTTTGGCCGTAGCCAGGTTCACCGTAGCATACCCGGGTACAAATTCGCTTTTCAGGTCGGGTGTGTTATTGCCGTTTTCATCTGTAAAACCATATTTGCTACGGTATAATACCCGGGCATTGGCATCAATGCCCAAACGGGGATGGATATACGCGATTTTCAGATTGCCTGAATGGTGAGAACGGTTAAATAGTCCAAAGTATTCGCTTTTACGGAGTTCACGGGTTTCTCCGGTGCTGGCATCTTTCGTATATACTTCCCCGTTCTTAACTTTCTTGAACAGGTCATTATCTCTTGAGCGCAGGTACTGGTATCCGCCGGACAACTGCCAATAGTTGCCAATAGGCTGCGAGAGCTCTGCTTCTACGCCGGAGGTAGTAATACTTTTTAGATTCACATAACTATATACCGCTGCATCATTGGTTTTCACGGCAATAACGCGGGTATCGATCAGGTTCTTCACATCGTTATAAAAGAAGTTCACTTTAACACCGGTATTGGAAAAGGTGATTCCCTGTATACCCAGGTTATACGACCAGGAGCTTTCTGCATCCAGGTCTTTCATCTGCGCAGGATCTATTTTCACCTGCCTGATTTGGCCCTTCTGCTCCATTTCTTTCAAAATATCCGCAGCCAGCTTTGTGCCTGCAACGGTATATCCTACTGCAGCATTATTAAAGTGCAGGTATAACTGTCTGAAATCAGGCGCACGGTAGCCGCGGCCAACGGCACCGAGTATACGCCATTTGGGGGTTATATTATATGCTACAGATATCTTGGGACTAAATTGTGATGGGTACTGGTTATGTGTATCAAACCGACCTCCTATCAATATATTCCAGGCCTCGGCAGGCTTCCAGTTTTCCTGCAGGAACACATAGCCGGTATTAAACGCCATCTTATCATCGTAGCGGGTGGCTTCCAGTGATTCATGCACATATCCTACGCCACCCGTCAGTTGATGCTGCGCATTCAGCTGCCAGTCGGCCTGGTACTCCGGCTTGATATATTGCTGCTTAAAAAACGAAGCATCATACACGGATTTATCCTGCTGGTAATGCATATCCTCCTCCGTTGAATACCGGGAATAATATAACCGCAACACCTGTTTGAAGTTTTTTCCCGGCGTATGACTCACCTGCCAGGAAGCATTCATATCCTTCTCCTTTCCAATATCATCTACCCGGCCTTTGGTGTCCGCAAAATAACTGTTGTACCACTGCTCATAATACCTGCCGGAAAGGATGGTATGCCATTCAGGCGACCAGTCCTGCTGCCAGCGTGACTGCGCCGTATAGGTTTTAAATGGCGACACGGTAGGCGCAGTGGCATTATCTCCCAGTGTGTATCCATCACTGTTGTAAGTGCTGATGCTGGCAGAAAATGACCCATTCCTATAAGGGATACGCGTATTGCCATCCAGCGTATAAGTATTATTGGAACCATACCTGCCGCCAATGCTGGTCATCCCCTGTTGTTTATTGTTGCTGGTGATGATATTAATGACACCTGCCAGCGCATCACTTCCATATAATGAGGAAACAGGGCCCTTAATAATTTCTATTCTTTCTATATTACTCACTACTATCCTCGACAAGTCGAAAGTGCCGGCTGTTCTGCCTATCATTGGTTCGCCATCCAGCAGTATCAGGGTATATTCTGCTTCCAGTCCCTGCATCTGTACACCGGTACCATGATTAGATGTAATGAACAGTCCTGTTTGTTCTGCCAGTACCTGCTGCAACAGCACCGCGCCCATAGATTGCAGCTGTTGCTTTGTAATCACCGTAACGGGTACTGGTACCTTACTTAATAACTGCTCGTTGCGCGTGGCAGTCACCACCACCTCAGGCAATATTTTGTTGCCGGTGCTGGTATCTGTTTGGGCAAAAAGGGTCCCTACCCGCATGATGCAGGCAAACAGGAATAAATATTTATACATCTTAAAGCTTATCTGAATTGTCGGGCAAAAGTAAGGGGTTAGAAAAATTAATCTTTACGAGTTCGGGAAACATATTTACGAGATGCGGAAATTTGATATTAACTTAGTTCACCCTGATTTCAAACAATTTTAAACTTCCTACTGTTCCTTATTATATGAAACTGCAACACTTCCCCGCAAGCGAAAGAGGTATTAAAGACATCGGCTGGCTGAAAAGCAACTTCTTCTTCAGCTTCAGCGATTACTACCATCCTATGCGCAGCGCATTCGGGTCGCTGATCGCTTTTAACGATGACTTTGTACAGGCAGGCAAAGGCTTCGGTATACATCCACATGTGAATATGGAAATCATTTCAGTGCTGCTGAAAGGAAAAATGAACCATAAAGATACCATGGGATACATTACTGAAATAGAAGGACCGGCAGTACAGATCATGAGTGCCGGCAGCGGACTACGACATGAAGAATATAATATTGGTACGGAAGAAGTTAACTTCTTACAGATCTGGATTGCGCCCAAACAGCAAAATATTGCGCCCCGCTATCAGCAGCGCAGCTTCCCTAAAGAAAACAGGAAGAACAAGCTGGTCACCATCGTATCCGGTGAAGAAGGAATGCAGCATTGCTGGATCAATCAGAATGCGAAATTATCACTCGGCTATTATGAGCAACCTCACCAGCTTACTTATACCTTCAACCCGCTGAATAAATGCCTGTTCATTTTTTCCATTGCCGGCGGACTCAGAGTACAGGACCAGGTATTGCAGGAACGCGATGCGATCGGGTTATGGGAAACAGGTGAAGTATCACTGCAGTGTGCAGAAAAATCCGAGTTCCTCATCCTAGAAACACCTATTAATCAGAAGTGATCAGGCATTTTTTAAATGCCGGGCTGGGTTCATCAACGCCGACCGAAGCGCATGAAATCCTACGGTAATGAGCGCCACCACTCCGGTAGCCACTCCGCCCAAAGCAAATATCCACCAGCTCAATGGCGTACTATAGGCATATGATTGCAGCCACTGATGCAGGAAATACCCTGCCAGCGGTGCTGCCACCAGGAAAGCTACACCTACCATTCCGATAAACTCTTTCGAAAACAAGTATATAATATTCGCCGGCGTAGCCCCCAGTATTTTGCGCACCCCTACTTCCTTTAACCGTTGTACCGCCATGTAGGACGACAATCCATACAAACCTAAACAGCTAAGGAAAACAGCAATCAGCGCAAATAATTCATATAGTCTGGCCAACTGCATTTCATGTGCATAAAAACCGGCAATGGTATCATCCAGGAATCGGGGATCATACGGGTCATCAGGATAGATGGCTTTAAACAGTTCTCCTATCTTAGCCACCGCTCCTGGTAAACCGGTCGACAGCAATTTCACGGAGGCCATATTGCGGGAAAGCGGATCATTGTACAACATTACCGGTGCCATTTTATCTTTCCCGGAAGAAGTATTGAAATCCTTTAACACTCCTACCACAAGTCCTTTTACAGCGCCATCCCAGATATTTATTTCTTTGTTCAGCACTTCTTCCGGGCGATGAAACCCGAGTTGTTTTACCATCGCCTCATTCACTAAAAATTCCCGGATACTGTCCGTCGCTGTCACATTCCGGCCTGCCAGCAGTGTCATCTGATAAAGCGGAAGAAATGCAGCATCCACAGATTTATAAATCGCAGAAAACGGCGCTATTTCGGGTGCACGGTTGAATTTGAATCCGGTCCATACATTATTACCATCTGCTGGTGGCGCCATACTAAAGCTGACTTCTTTCACCACTGGCAAAGCAGCGATCCTGCTATGTAACAATCCGATCTTACTTATCGCGTCCTTGCTACCCGGAACCGGCACATTCAGGATCAAACGTTTTTCAAATCCCATGGGCATGGTATTGAAATGATGCATTTGCTTTACAATAATCAGTGTGGCAATGATCAGCGCTTGTGCTACTACAAACTGGAATACCACCAGCACCTTACGCAATTGAAATCCACCCACCGGTGCCGTGAGCAATGACCCCTTCAATACCTGCAGCGTACTAAACTTTGTGATCAGCCATGCAGGATAAAATCCGGCGGCCAGTGTAACCGTTACCGTTACCGACCCGAAAAAAACCAATACCGCCGGCTGAAAAAGCAGCGGCAGCTGCAGATCAATATGCAGTAAATGCCCTACTGGCACCAAACATCCGCCGGCTATGATCAGCGATAGGATCCCCGCCACCTGCACCAATAAAAATGTTTCGAGGAGAAACTGTCTCTGCAACTGCCCGTTGTTGCCTCCCAGCACTTTACGTACCCCCGACTCTTTGGCTCTTTTCACTGACTGCGCCACAGACAGGTTCACAAAATTCACCACCGCTACCAGTAATATAAACAATGCAATGCACCACATGGCGTTTATACGTCCCCGGTTGATCCCGTTGCCCCCCATGTTAGCCATACTATCGTCCAGGTGTACCGCAGACAACGGCTGCGTTTCCAGGGTACGATGGATGCCCTCTCCCATATATTTATGCGACAATACATCCAGCATGCCTTGTAAACGTGATGGAGTCGTATGCGGCAACAACAACGCATAACACTGATGACTTTCAGAAACACTCCCCCAGTCGGAAGAACCCGGAAACATCAAACCATAAGGCACCATCACCTTGAACCGGAATTCTGTATTGGCAGGAATATCTACGACCCCACGTACTTTCATGGGCATGGCCCCTACCAGTTCCACTGTTCTGCCCATGGCCAACCGCCAGTCACCGAAGTAACGGGTAGCCGTTTCCCTTGATAATACCATCCCATCCATTTGTGATAATACCGCAGGACTTCCTGCCAGCCAGGAAAAAGAGAATACGTTAAAAAATGCCGGCGTAATTGCCACCATCCCTTTTTTCTCTTTAAACACTTTCCGGGTGATATTTTTCTCATCCGGCACGGTCAAAGGCATATCCTGGAAGGAGGCGACCGGCGCCACGGCTTTTATAGCGGCAACTTCTTCTTTCAATACTCCCGGTAAGGCAAAAGGTGTCCCCGAAGAACGGGGACTTCCATTCTCTGCCCGATCAAACCGGGTCACCAAACGAACAATACTTGATTTGTTAACATGAAAATCATCGAAGCCAGTTTCAAAACGGATCAGGATAAAAATGATCATGCATACCGCCAATCCTACTGCCAGTCCGGTGATATGGAGCAACGTGTATATTTTATTGCGGAATAAACTCCGTAAAGCCGTTTTAAAATAATTGTTGAGCATAATATGGTGGGCACGAATAAAATGCCACTACAATATGGTAATTATTTTGAGATACTTATCCATGCAATAAAAAAAACTATGTCCGTTATAAAACACTTAACGTCCGTTTTTGAACAAGCTGTACTTTATTCCACCGGGAATCATTAAATTTATATAGCACCGAAGTAAAGGGTCAATACGGGTATGATTAACACGACTCAAAATAATTACATAGGTTTCGAAGTTCTCTTTAATCATGCCACCGTTGGCATCCTGGTAGCCGATAGCAACAGCACCATACTGATGGCTAACCCCTTCCTTCTTAACCAGTTCGGCTACACGAAAGAAGAAATTACCGGACAACAGGTGAACCTCCTGATGCCCTGTGATGAAAAAGAACATATCGCGCTGCGAAAAGATGGCAGCAGATTCCCCGTAGAGACCAGCCACGGCGAACATACCACACCGGAAGGAATACTAACTATCATTTACATCATGGATATCTCCGACCGGAAAATATCCGAACAAACCCGGCAACAACTTGACCAGCAGAAAAAAGAAGCCGCCATCAAAGATGGCACCCTGCAAAGGATGAACAACTTCCTTAACAGCCTGTGGACCAACGCCGGCGCCATGATCATCGTCATTAACACCGACGGCTTTATTAAATGGTTCAATCCTGCCGCAGAAAGAATACTCGGTTATAAAGCCAGCGAAGTCATAGATATATGCACTCCCCTCATGCTGCATGACCAGGATGAAGTTGCCCTCCGGGCAGAAGAATTTTCCAGGCAACTGCAGCAACCGGTAGAACCCGGTATGGAAACACTCACCATCAAAGCCAGGTTAAATTTACTCAACGAATATGAATGGCTCTACATCCGGAAAGACGGCAGCTCCCTGCCCGTTTCACTCACCGTATCTGCCATCCGTGATGCCAACGATATTACCGGCTATATAGGCATCGCCATTGATCTTTCCCGCATAAAAGAAGCTGAATCAGAACTCCGTATTTCACTGGAAAAAGAAAGAGAACTCAACGAACTGAAATCAAGGTTTGTGTCGCTCGCCTCCCATGAATTCCGGACACCACTCAGTGCCATCCTTTCTTCCATATACCTCGTATCCAAATACGAAGGTGCGGACGATGTAACGAAGCGCAGCAAACATATTCAGCGGATTATTTCTTCCGTAAATATGCTGACAGATATCCTCAACGACTTCCTGTCTGTAGGTAAAATAGAAGAAGGAAAAATACAGGTCAGGCACAGCACCTTTGATACAGCCAAACATATCGGTAACATTCTCGGCGAAATGGACGGCCTCAAAAAGCCCCAGCAGAATATTTACTATGCCCACCACGGCGCACCACAAGCCTTCCTGGATCCTACGCTACTTAAACATATTGTTATGAATCTCGTATCCAATGCCATCAAGTTTTCCCCGGAAGGAGCGATCATTTCAATCCGCACCCAATGCAGCGATACCCTATTCCAGTTGTCTGTAAAAGATAAGGGCATAGGCATTTCCACTGAAGACCGCCAACACCTGTTTGAGCGATTCTTCCGCAGCCAGCACGTGGCCAACATACAGGGTACAGGGCTCGGCTTACATATTGTAGCCAAATACGCAGAACTCATGAACGGTACCGTGTCTTGCAACAGCGCACCTGAAAAAGGTACAGAGTTTCTCGTCTCCCTTCCTTTTCCCCAAAACCAATGACCATGGAAAAAATACTGCTGATAGAAGATAATCCTGCTATCTGTGAAAATGTGGCGGAAATTCTGGAATTGGCTAATTACAAGGTACTCACTGCGGCCAATGGAAAAGAAGGCGTATCCATGGCGCTGGAACACCTCCCCGACCTGATTGTATGTGATATTATGATGCCCGTGCTGGATGGATATGGCGTATTACATATGCTCCATAAAAACAAAGCATTGCAAACCACTCCCTTTATCTTCCTGACTGCCAAAGCAGAGAGAACAGATATACGAAAAGGAATGGAAATGGGCGCAGATGATTATATCACTAAGCCGTTTGAAGGCACAGAGCTGTTAAGTGCCATAGAAAGCCGGCTGAAAAGATGTGCAGAAATAAAACATAACTCTGCCACCGGGTTGCAGGGACTGAACATACTGCTGTCTGCCAGCAACGGCGCTGATCATCTGTCACTGTTGAAAGAAGACCGTAATACCAATCATTATAAAAAGAAACAAAGTATTTATGCCGCCGGCAACCGCCCGGAATATTTATACTACCTGCTGCATGGCAAAGTGAAAACATACAAACGCAACGACGACGGAAAAGAACTCATTATAGGCCTATACAACGAAGGCGATTTCCTGGGTTACAATACGTTACTGGAAGGGGGCAACTACCAGGAAAACGCAGAAGCCATGGAAGATACCCTGCTGGCCGTTATCCCGCATCAGGATTTCCAACAGCTGATCAGCAGCAATCCGGAAGTGCTGGGAAAATTCATCCGGCTATTGTCCAGGGAAATGGCAGAAAAGGAACAACAACTGATTGGTCTTGCTTATAATTCTCTGCGTAAAAAAGTAGCGGAAGCATTAATTATGCTGGACAGGAAATACAATACAGCGGGGAGTAAAAATTTTACGATAGATATCAGCCGTGAAAACCTGGCTGCAGTGGCCGGAGTAGCCAAAGAATCCCTCATACGCACATTGGGCGATTTCAGGGACGAAAGATTGATTGCTTTGAAAGAAGGACAGATAGCGGCACTGTCTATCAAAAAACTGATGGAGATGATTAATTGACTTTATACTTTTTCCGCAGCTATGAATATCAGGAAGGCCACTTTCACTTTTTCATGTTCCTGCATCATTCCCTGTACATCATTTTTCAATACCGAAAACGAATGCGGTGCAGCTACATTGGCTGGCTGCTTTTCCAGCCAGGCCAGCTGTTCTCCTATTTCATGCCGCAACAACACCATCGACTCTTCGCGGGCCAGCATGGACAACTGAAACTCTTCTGCTTCCTCCACAAATGAACGGCGCGCAGTTTCCTTTAACGCTGCGGCTAACCGGTTTATCAGCGAAGCATTATCTTCTCTTAAGGTTTTCAGGATCCTGATCCATGTCTTGCAAACCTCCTGGTACTCAAGACAGGGTGGATCATGCTGCAGTTCGTGCGACATGGTTTAAATGCTAGTTGTAATAGGTTTGAAGTCCGTGCAAATTCTTGTCGGTCTCCCATCTTTTCAGCAGCTGACAAAGGTTTTTCTGAATAAAATACATCTGCCTGATATCTGCCTGCAGCGCAATCAGTTGTCCCTGCGGGCCTTGTGGAAAACTATATTCTTTCTCCACCACATCTTCCAGCAAATGCACAATTGTTTTGCTCTGCAAAACAAACTCCTTTACCAGCTTATATACTTTGCTGATATGATCATAGCCCATCTCTGTAAACACATCTCCTTTCTTAGGCTTCAGTACCGGTTTCAGCTCTTCTTTCAGGTTACGTAATACCACACTGTGATATACCGTTACTTCGCGGTAATAATGAACAAACAGGTCGTTAAAATCCTGTAACGTTCCCGGAGTAATAGCGGCCGCCTCCTGCATTTTCGTATAAAAATCCTCCATTCTGGTCAGTACCTGTGCCGCCTGCGGTATAGCACGATGCGTAATATAGTCATCGATATCTTCTGCATGCCCCGTGTTAAAGTCCAATGCCCTTAATTTCATGTCCAGCAACGTTTTTACACCCGAATGCCGGTCGTATTGTCTGAAAATAAAATTCCCGTACTTGCGTAAGTGCTTGATAGGGAAAAATAGAAAACCTTCGCAAAATTTGCGTTGCCGGGAAGTAGGCGTTAATCCGCTGAACATGATTTGCATTTTTTTTAGTGCAGATAAAGAGTATCACCGCCAGTGAAACGGTGATACCTTTCAACAACACATCTCCGTCATTCATTATTTGTTTACGCTAAGGAATCCAGGTGGATGTCCAATTGCTGCTGTAAAACTATTGCTGTTTACATTACTGAACAATGACGGGCATTACCATAGCTGGTGACGGTGATCATTTTTTGAGATGACCATAATCAGTCTTTCGATAACGGAGGGTGATAATCCATGCATCGGAACACCAGGAACTTCCTTACTACACGGCCATGTTGCGTTACTACAATAGGAGGTAGCTGCTTTACGGAGCTGAAGAAGGGAGATAGTTTTTTTATAAATGCGAGCTCATCTACGGCATCATTCACATCGGTGAGTGAATTAATAAAAAGGGCATTTCTTCCTTTAAGGGCATTCATATCTGTTCCTATAAAATCAAACTGCAGGGCATTTTCTCCAATAATATTCCTGGAATACACCATATGCCCCAGGTATAAATTCAGCATCGCGCTGGTTTTGTAGTCATCTGCAGAAAAAATGAAATCATCCGGATACTCCGTTGCCAGGCTTTTTACGCCAGCGCCCAGTCCTGCCCAACCTATCATGGTGTCATCAGAGTGAATGGGTACCGGATAAAAAATGATTTCCACTGCCAGCACCAGGTGAACAACCAGTGAGCAAATCCATTGCCAACGCACATATTTAAAGCTAATCCAGGTGCTGATCCAGATAATACCAGTGATATAAGCCGGCATCATCCAGTTGATCTTTACCCAGTATATAGGAGATATCAACAGGAAAATGGCAAAAACGGGCAAAAAGAAACATAAGAGGAACAGTTGCTGCGCCGGAATACGGGTAATATGCCACTTGTATTTACGCACCAATTTATAGCAATAGTAAAACAGGGCAACAAGTAATACCGGCAACAGGATAGCCGCCTGGTGCCCGAGTACACCGAAAAAGTCCAGCGGATGAAACTCCACTCCTCCCACCCGTTCGGACGACTGGAAGCGGAAAGAGGCAAAGTTGTTATCCACATTCCAGATGACTACCGGTAAAATAGTAATGCAGAAAAACAGGATGCTGGTAAAAAACCAGGACGACCATAAATACCGGCGATGCTGCCCGGACAACAATAAGTACAACACAGCACCTGCAGGCAGAAAGATAGCTGTATACTTACTATCAAAGGCCAGTCCCATCGCAATACCGGCCCATATCCAATAGCCTTTGCGTTCTTCAAATACTGCCCGGTAAATGGCGATCAGGGAAAGAGACCAGAAAAACAACAATGGTACATCCGGCGTTGATACCAGTGATAAGATGGTCACCATCAGTGTGGCAGATAGCAGCAGCAAGCTATTCCAGGCCCTTGGCAGGGACAGGAAGCAGCGCGATAGCCGGTAAAAGGCCAGCAATGTGCCAATGGTTACCAGGGTGTCTGCCAGCTTGATCACAAACACGTGCCGGCCAAACAGGTCTGTAAATGCCCTTAAAATCCAGGCGATAGCCGGAGGATGATCAAAATAGGAAAGTGCGAAATGCTGCCCGTAAAAATAGTAATAGGCATCCTGGGGCATAGCGCCCATCAGGCCAATAAAAGAAAATCTTAATAAGAGGATGAAAGCGATGGCGAAGGCCATCCACTTATTTGCGGTGATATAGGCAATAAAACGGTTCCCCCTCGCTGATTCCTCCATATGAAATGCTGACAGTTAGATTTGTGACAGATGATGTGATAAAAAACAATCTCACAATCTCTGTGCCGCTTGACAAGCCGGCACCCGTTGTTTAACTATAATTAACACACCCCGCACATTTTCTGTTAGCATTCCGGGAAAAATCAATCCGCTCTTAAACTGTGAGCCGGATTAGCGCTGGCGGCCTTCAGCGCCTGTAAACCCACGGTAGCAAAGGCGATCAACAGTGCGCCGGCAGTTGCCAAGGCAAACAACATCCAGCTGATTTGTACATGGTAAGCGAAATCCTGCAGCCAGCGTTCCAGTAAATACCAGGCCACAGGTGTGGCAATGATCGCAGACAGGATCACCAGTATGAGGAAATCTTTTGACAGCAAAGTCACAATACTGCCCACACTCGCCCCCAATACTTTGCGGATGCCGATTTCCCTGGTGCGCTGCTCTGTGATATACACCGTTAACGCGAGTAAGCCCATCACAGCAATAAAAATAGAAATCACGGTAAACACGTAAATGATATAACGCACCCTGTTATAACTACTGTATAACTGCTGGAAATTATCATCCAGGAAAGAGTAGCGCAGGGGGAACCCCGGTTCTACTGTTTCCCATAGTTTATTGATGGCGCCCAGGGTCTTATCGAGGTTAGCGGTGTTTACTTTCACCAGTAATGCACCTCCCGACTGATAAGTACAGTGTGCATTGGAGATGCTATACAAAGTAGGACGGATATAACTGTCGAATCCCTGCACCTGGAAATCTTTTACTACACCTACTATTTCATAAGGCACACTGTCGCAGGCAGCAAAGCTGATCTGAGAACCCACCGGCAACTTCACGCCCAGCGTTCTGGCGGCCGACTCATTAATAATGGCGGTATTGTCCTGGTCTTCCGGATGATCGTCACTGAAAGTTCTTCCCATTAACACCTGTATGCCCAGGGTAAGAAAAAAGTCACTGCTCACGCGCACAGAAGTCAGTGATTTATGCTCACCACCATACCGGAACTCTGTAGAGGAGGTGTCTACATTTTGATTGCCAGGGAGAGCGGTTGTTTTGGAAACGGTTTCCACTCCCGGAATCCGTAACAGCTTTGTCCGGGTTTGTCCGAAATCATTTTCACGGGTTTGTTGATTTGCTTCTATCTGCACCACCTGCTCCGGATTAAAACCAATATCCCGGTGTTTCATAAAATCCATCTGATGCGCCATTACCAGCACGGCGATGATGAAAAACACCGATACGGCAAACTGTACAACAATCAATGAATGACTAAACCGCTTGCTGCTGGCCCCCATACTAAAATTGCCCTTGAGCACATTCACCGCACCCTGCCGGGCAAACACCACAGCTGGATATAAACCGGATATCAGCACAATCGCTACCAAAGCAGCAGCGCATTGCCATAACATCGTGTAGGATTGTATTTGCCGGAAGAAAGATAACGACAGGTCGAACGTTTGGTTAAATACAGGCAACATGATAAGACATAAACCGATGGCCAACAACAGGCTGATACCGCATTGCATAGATACCTCCAGCAGGAATTGTCCCAGCATTTGTTTTCGGCTGGAACCAAGCACTTTTCGTACGCCTACTTCCCGTGAGCGCTGCAATGTTTTCACGAGCGACAGGTTACTGGAATTCAACGCACCGCTCAGGAGCAGCAACCCTGCCAGCAGGAAAAGAATCATGGTAGTTTTAAAGGGGCTTTTGCCAAAGCGCGGAAAATTATGAATATCCTTCACTGCATCTGTGAGCAGTGTAGGAGTATGTCCGGCTTGCAAAAAAGCAGCATAACTCAGATTGCCTGTTTTTTCATGGTAATCATAAAAAGTACGATTCACTTTATCTTCCAGTGCCGCGGTAGCCATGGGCTTACTCAAACGCACATACGAAATATAGGAAATATTGGCCCATGAGTTATCCACTCCGGCTGTCATTGCGTTACGGAGAATCATGGCCGCTTGCAGATGAGAAGGACTTTCAGGCATGGCTATTACACCTGTAACCGTAAAAGGCATCTTATTGAAGATCTGTATCACCTTGCCGATCGGATCTGCATCACCAAACAACTTATGACTTACCTCTGTAGAGATAAGGGCGGATGCTGGCTCCCGGAATGCAGTAGCAGCATTGCCTGCCAGCAGCCGATAGGGAAACACCTGCAGAAAGCCGCTATCGGCCATCACCACATCTTTCTGATACAATTTTTTAGTTCCATAACTAATCAGCAGCTCATAACCACCGGAAGGTTGAATACGTGTATACGCCGTTATTTCCGGCATATGCTGCTGCAATAAAGGAGCCAGTGGCGCCGGCGCCGGATTGTTTGCGTAATTGCCGGACGACTGTTGAGATACCCGGTACACCTGTTGCAACGAAGGATCCCACTGATCGTAACTCAGTTCATAATTCAGGTAAAGTAAAATGATCAGGAAGCTGGTCAGGCTGATCGCCAAACCACCGATATTAACGAGTGAGGTAAATCTATTCTTTATCAGACTTCTGATCGCGATTTTACAATAACTCCTGAACATTGCATAAGGATTTGTCTACCATAAATAAAAAAAGTGCCGGATTACGGCACCTTTGATAATCAATTATTTACACATCTAAACAGGAGGCTCCCTGTCCATTTTCAGTATAGCTATTGTCCATAAACGAACAAGGCGCCGGCACCGTTTATTGCGCTGTCCATTTTTGCTCCCACGAGAAGAAGTCAGGCATAGGGGTATCTTTACCCTGCAACTGATCTGTAAGGGCAGCAATATACATCTTCCAGCGTGGCAGGTAAAAGCTGCGCATTAAGCCACCCCATTCCTTATTGGCATATTCATGCAAATCTGTGGCTGGGTTATCCGGTCCCCAGTAAGTGATCTGGGTTTTAGCGTTCTTTATCAGCAGCGCTTTCTCCGCCGGTGTTTGCCCCAGGCTTTGTGCCGCATTCACCCAGGTATCCAGGCGGAAATGTTTGTTGCCGCTGAGCAATAAATCCTGTTGCTGCATGAGCGACAAAAAGCTGCCGGAAGTTTGCTTAAAAGCAGCAAGATCTTTTTTCTCGAAAGCCGCCACCATATTGGCATAAATCTCTTCACCACGATTTGCATTCACCTGCCGTTGAAAATCGATCGCATCAATTTCATAAGTGGTGTTATTCTTCATGGCAGGAGCTGCCTTCATAAAAGTGGCCACTGCGGCTGCAAAAGCTTTAGTATCATAATTACGTTTACGCGTGCCCCAGGAAGATACCGGCACATCTTTCAAAGTAGGACGTGCACAGAAAACAGATTCATTGGGGCCTTCCTGGTATTGTGGAAAGCTGCTGTAAGCAGTAGCCACTAATCCCTGCCAGGCAGCCTGGATCTGCGCGTTATCGGTACCATAACGGTAACGTACATATGATTTTATCCAGTCTGTTACTTCTACTTTTTCCGGATGCCAGGCGAGTTCCAGTATCAGGTCGTAGATAACCGGGTTATTGTGGATCCCTTCCGGCATAATGCCTACGCCTTTAAACAAGGATCCATAAGAACTATGTGCAGCACGCCATGTTTCATCCGCAAAGCGCTGCAGCTTACCATACAGTCCCGCCTTTTCTCCGAAGTTATTCACACTGCACCAGATAAAGGGGGTGCCTTCATATCCTTTACGTGTTTCCCAGTTCGCAGTATTTTCACCAAATAGTTCCTGCACCAGCACTTTAGACTTATCAAGACCAGCTAATAAGGTTCCGGAAGGATTGGCCTGCCAGCCCTGCAACACCCAGGTACTACCCGGAAAATGTTGTTGCATGGTTTGCTGAATAATGCCGGCAGCTGCTGTTACATCTACCCCTTTGCTGATACCCCCTTCATGAAAAGGATCTCCCGCAAAAAAGCGGATGTCACTACCATATAATTTTTTGAGCTCTTCATAGTAGATGCCCGCAATGTTCGTGAAGTTACTGTCGCCGGGGATCAGGAAATCCGGGCGCTGGAAGCCACCAGCCCACTTACCCTGCTCTACTACTTTAACCCTCATTTTCTCTTTCAGATTCACTGGCACCATTCCGTAAAAGCCTTGCAGCACCGGGGCTATGCCCAATCCTTTCATACGCGCCAGTATTTGCTTTTCCAGCGCGGTCTGCTGATCTATCATCTCCTGTGTAACCGGACCACCCCATCCTTCGAGGTTGCCCATGAGCCACCAGGCGGTAAAGCCCGGTCCTGCTACGAAACGGCGGGCTTCCCCGGCGCTGTAGCCCAGGCGCTCCAGGGTATGCTGCCATACCGCTTCGGTACCCATAGTAGCCAGCATCACGTTCACCCCATTGAGTGCCATCCAGTCCAGCTCATGCTCCCAGTCCTTCCAGCTGTAATAACTCATCGTATAGCTGATTGTGCAATAGTTCAGGGCATAACGATAATCATAAGCAGTATTGATATGTACGGGTGTTTTTACAGCAGGCAGCGGAGATACGGGAGCAAGATTATCTCCCATATGCGACATAGAACGGTGGCAGTAATACTTCAGGTACCAGTTCAGTCCGGCAGCAGCGGCACTCGCACTGGAGGCTGCAATACGCACTTCTTTGCCCGGGGTAGTAATTTCAAATATATCCTTGTTATTCTCAGCTGCTATACTTTTTAACACCAGCGATTTTGCCAGCCAGGGCACCCGGCGTTGCGCCAGCTGCTGCACAGCGGGAAAGTCCTGTGCAAACACAGTCGAAGACAGGCATAGGAGTAGCCCTGCCAGCAATTTTTTACTTTTCATTTGTTTCACTGTTAGTATTATAAAGAAGGTAAATGTAATGATCAATTACATAATTCGTAAATTTAGTGAGGCACTATTCACCGAAACTACTCACATGGCTGGACAGACTAATCTACCGGAGCACATTAAAGGGTTGGACGACATGGAGGTGGCAGCTTCCAGACAAAAGTACGGCAGCAATACTCCTCCTGCTCCTGACAACAATCCGCTCCTCCTCCTGTTAAAGGAAATCCTGGCAGAACCTATGCTTATGCTGCTCATTGCCGTCACTGCTATTTATTTTATTATGGGCGAACTTGGGGAGGCCTATTTCATGCTGGCTGCCATAGCACTGGTATCCGGCATTTCATTTTACCAGGACAGTCGCAGTCGCAAAGCACTGGATGCATTGGAAAAAATGAATGAACCTCTGAGTAAGGTAATCCGTAACGGCTTGTTAAAAAGTATTCCTACCAGTGAAATAGTCACCGGCGACATGATGCTGGTGTCCGAAGGCAATACCATCAATGCTGATGGAGTGATTGTACACAGCAACGACTTTTCTGTTAATGAATCGGCGCTGACAGGTGAGGCATATGCAGTTTTCAAACAGTCAGACGCAGAGGATAATCGTGTATACAGCGGCACTGTTGTTGTTTCGGGTCTCGCTATCTGTGAAGTAAAGCAGGTTGGCTCCCAAACCAAAATCGGTCAGCTGGGAGAAGCGATCCTCCATATCAAAGAGGAACCAACACTCCTGCAGTTACAGATCCAGCAATTTGTGAAATGGATGGCCATCGCCGGTGTGGGCGTTTTCCTGGCAGTATGGCTATTTAACTATATCCGCAGCGGCAGCTTAACCGACAGTCTTCTGAAGGGATTGACACTGGCCATGTCTATTTTACCGGAAGAAATACCGGTGGCCTTTACCACCTTTATGGCATTGGGTTCCCGGCGACTCATGCAAATCGGCATTATTGTAAAAAAGATCCGTACCGTAGAGGCATTAGGGAGTGCCACCATCATCTGCACAGATAAAACAGGCACTATCACTGAAAATAAAATGAGTCTGCCCGCCATCTATCGTGGGGCAGATCATACGTTGTATGAAGCAGAGAACCTACCGGCAGATGTGGTTACCATGGCCATGTGGGCCAGTGAACCAGTGCCTTTTGATCCGATGGAGAAAACACTGCATGGACTATACGAAAAAATGACAACAACAGACGAGCGAACACACTACAAAATAATTCATGAATATCCGTTAGAAGGCAAACCGCCTATGATGACGCATATTTATGAGAACGAAGCCGGTCAGCGTATCGTTGCCGCAAAAGGAGCCCCGGAAGCTATCATAGCAGTTTCACATCTCCCGGAAATAACAAAAAAACAGGTCAGCGAACAGGCAGATGCACTGGCGCAAAAAGGCTACCGCGTATTAGGTGTGGCTACGGCCGATTTTTCCGACAGCAATTATCCGCTTACACAACAGGAATTGCTGTTTACCTTTGTAGGCTTGCTGGCTTTTTATGATCCTCCCAAAGCCAATATCGGAGAAGTATTCAGCAAATTTTACCAGGCGGGCATTGCGGTAAAAATCATCACCGGCGATAACGCCGTGACTACCTGTGCCATCGCACAACAGGCCGGCCTGGCGCATGCCGATAAAGCCATCAACGGCGATATGCTGATGCAGATGGATAGTATACAAATGCAGCAAACTTTGCAATCTGTCAACATTTTCACCCGCATGTTTCCCGAAGCCAAACTGGCCGCTATCAATGCACTCAAAGCAGATAATGAGGTAGTTGCCATGACAGGTGATGGTGTAAACGATGGCCCCGCACTTAAAGCAGCACATATTGGTATTGCCATGGGTAAAAAGGGTACAGAGATTGCCAAACAAGCCGCGGCACTGATCCTCGTTAATGATGACCTCAGCGGCATGGTAGATGCCATTGGTATTGGCCGGAGAATATACACTAATATCAAAAAGGCCGTCCAATACATCATCTCCATTCATATTCCGATTATACTCACCGTGTCGCTCCCATTATTCCTGGGCTGGATATATCCAAATATATTCACGCCGGTACATGTTATTTTCCTGGAAGTTATTATGGGACCTACCTGTTCTATTGTATATGAAAATGAACCCATGGAAGAAAATGCGATGCTGCAACCACCCCGTCCTATTACCCAAACTTTTCTCACTTTCCGTGAAATGAATATCAGCATCCTACAGGGCCTGCTGATAACAGCAGGCGTGCTGGGCGCTTATCAGTGGAGTATTTCACAGGGTTATAGCGAAACAGCCACCCGCAGTATGGTGTTCACTACGCTGGTACTCGCCAATATTTTTCTTACCCTGGTTAACCGTTCTTTCTATTATTCCTTTATACACAGCATGCGTAACCATAATAAATTAATGGTAGGCGTTATTGCTATTACACTGTTGCTGCTGGCAGCCATGCTATATATTCGACCAGTGGCAAATTTCTTCAGCATAGCGGCATTACAACTACCTCAATTACTGATATGTGCCGGTATCGGAGCCGCTTCCGTACTATGGTTTGAAATATGGAAATTATGGAAACGAAATATACATTTCCCGAAACAACACACTAAAGTGCTGGCCACAGCGGGCGCCGGCAATAATTAATCAGACATCTCAAAAAGAAAATATTATATGAAGGTATTTACAACAAGGGTTATTCCGGAAGAAGGACTGCTACTCATGCAGCGTGCAGGCATCACCGTTACACAGTGGACAGAGCAGAGAGAACTTACCCTGGAAGAAATGATCGTGAAATGTAATGAAAATGATGCGTTGTTTTTTGCCGGCGGCAGAAAAATAGACCGCCCTTTTATGGAACAATGCCGGCATTTAAAAGTCATCAGCCTGTTATCAGTGGGTTATGATAACGTAGACGTAAAAGCCGCTACTGAACTGGGATTACAGATTACCAACACACCCGGAGTGTTGAGTAATGCCACTGCCGATACCGCCTTTTTATTAATGCTGTCGGTAGCACGTAAAGCCTTCTATCAACATAAGAGAATTATAAAAGGAGAATGGGGATTCTCTAGTCCTACGGCTAACCTGGGTATTGACATAGAAGGGAAAACACTGGGAATATGGGGGCTGGGTAACATTGGAACGGTCATGGCTAAACGCTGCCGTGCGGCATTTGACATGAAAATAATTTACTGCAACCGTCACCGCAATGAGGCCGCTGAAAAAGAACTGGATGCCACTTTTGTTTCATTCGATGAACTGCTTCAACAAAGTGATGTGATCAGTGTACATACTTCACTCACAGAGGAAACAAAGGAAAAATTCAATAAGGATGCCTTCAGTAAAATGAAACCCGGCGCTATTTTTATCAACGCAGCACGGGGTGGTATTCATAATGAAACAGACCTGCTGGCGGCATTACAGCAAGGACAGATATGGGGCGCAGGACTGGATGTGACCAATCCTGAACCCATGAAAGCAGATAATCCATTGCTGAACATGCCAACCGTAGCGGTATTGCCGCATATAGGCTCCGCTACACTTGAAACAAGGAATGCGATGTCACGGATAGCAGCGCAAAATGTCATCGCTGCTTTTGAAGGCAAGCCAGTGCCAAATCCTGTTAATCATATTTACTCACTATAAGCCCCACCCTGGTAATCACTACCAGGGTCTTTTTTCGGAGGCTTTATCGGATTAATTTCCATCCCATAAACAAATACCGGGGTGATTGTTGGCTTACTACAGATTCATTAACTTTAGCTAAAGCGCTTCACTATGAAAAAGGTCGCTATTATCGGCGGACTACGCATCCCTTTCGTTAAGTCCTTCAAAGAATACAATCATATCAGCAACCAGGAAATGCTGACTACCTGTTTAAACGCACTGGTAGACCGYTATCAGCTGTCAGGAAAACGACTGGGGGAAGTAGCCCTTGGCGCTTTGCTGAACCGATCTACCGAATGGAACTTTGCGAGAGAATGCGTATTAGGCACTAAACTGGATCCTCATACCCCTGCTTATAATTTACAAAGGGCCTGCGGCACCAGTCTGGATGCCACCATACAACTGGGTCTCCGCATTGCCTGTGGACAAATAGAGACCGGCATCAGTGGAGGCAGCGATACCAATAGCGACATCCCGCTGCAATTCCAGCAGCAGCTGGCCTGGAAGCTGGTAGCCCTGCGCAGCGCCAAAACACTTGGTGAGCGCCTGAAAGTACTGGCTTCCATCCGGTTTAAAGACCTGACTCCTGTATATCCATCTATCGTAGAACCCAGAACGGGCATGTCTATGGGACAACACACCGAAAAAATGGTGAAGGAATGGGGCATCACCCGGGAAGCACAGGATGCATTCGCCTACCAGAGTCATATGAATGCCGCCAAAGCTTATGCAGATGGCTTTTTCAATGACCTCGTCATTGAATACAAAGGCGTAAAAAAAGATACAATTATACGCGCAGATACGACTCCGGAAAAGCTGGCCGCCCTGAAACCTGCATTTGACTTCAGTGGTAATGGCACACTCACTGCGGGCAACAGCACACTCTATACCGATGGTGCTTCTGCTTTACTGCTGGCCTCAGAAGAATACGCACAGCAACAAAACTGGCCGGTACTGGCGCACCTGGTAGATGCTGAAACCGCTGCCGTAGATTATGTAAATGGAGAAGGACTGTTGATGGCCCCCACTTACGCCGTAGCCCGGATGCTGAAACGCAATCACTTAAAGTTGCAAGACTTTGATGTATATGAAATCCATGAAGCCTTCTGCGGACAAGTGCTTTGCACCCTCAAATCCTGGGAAGATGCCGCCTACTGCAAAAAGCTGGGCTGGGATACGCCCCTGGGCAGCATTGATCGCAGCAAGCTCAATACCAAAGGAGGCAGCGTTGCCATCGGGCATCCCTTTGCTGCCACCGGTACCCGGATACTGGCACAAACGGCTAAAATACTGCAGGAACGTGGCAGCGGACGCGCACTCGTATCTATCTGTACCGCCGGTGGTATGGGCGTAGTAGCCATACTGGAACGTTAAAAAACGCGTCAGCAGTGCTGACGCGGTAAGATAGCTACTCACTCCAACGCGAATGCAGTATACAGTCGCAGAAATTTTTACTCTTAAATCCAGGGATCATATATGCACAAACATCTGCTTTAATATTACCAAAAGTAGTATCTGTTTTGTGCTCAAAACCGCTGAAAAAAGCCGGGATAATTTTCTTCTTAAAATCAGTACGCGGGAAAGCCGCCAGGATAGCAGTTCTATGCTCATCAGACAAGTGTTCATACCCTTCTCCCATTACATCCAAACCAACACCGCTATACATCAATGCTACTTCCGGCTCTTTGTATTCCGCAATACCAATAGTCGTATGCAATGCAATGGTATCCCATACCAGTTGCACGGCGGCAGGCGGTACATCATTGCTCTGCAGAAAAGCACGGGCAGCATTGGCGCCATCTACTTCAAATCTTTTATCCTGGCTGCTGTAATGTGGTGTAAGTCCCAGATCGTGGAAAGCAGCACTGATATACAGTAGCTCCTGATCAAATTTTAATCCGGCACGCTGCCCGTTTAATACGGAAAAAATAAAAACACGGAGCGAGTGATTATACAGGAATTCATTGCCATGCTCGCATAATAATTCTGTTGCCTGCACAGCCAGCTTACTGTCTGGAATTTTTACACCAGCTATTGTTGTTAAGGTTGTTTTACACATATCATTTGCTTTTATACTGCAAATGTAGCTGCATGACTATCCACAGGGAATACCAAAAGCGGTGAATCACATACCAATTTGTACAAACCGGCTTCTGAACTCCAGGGGAGCCATGGTAGTTTGTTTTTTGAAGAAGTTACTAAACTGGTATGGTGTGGAAAAATTAAGTTGAAAAGCAATTTCTTTTACCGGCGTTGTGGAAAACTGCAGTAAACGTTTAGCCGTAGCTGTTAGCCGTTCACTGATCAGCATCTTGGGTGTTTTATTGCCATACAACTGGCATATATCCATCAGCTTACGGGGCGAAATATGCAGTTGCTGTGCAAATATATTTACATGATGGGTATGATGAGCATCGTCCTGTAAAAGTGTTATAAACTGCTGGTATATTTTGTAGTGATGATTGTTGGTATCCGAAGATAATGCGGCGTCAATATTGGCGATTTTAATGATCAGTATTTTCAGGTAAGCAGCCAGTACATCTGCTTTATTGGAATAGTCCGGCGTTTGATATTCCAGCAGCATGTCCCGGAGCAGGCGGTAAATATTTTCGCCCTCTTCGCCAGCCGGCGTAAAGTGTTGATGCGCTTCAATGTTTCCATACAGTGTAGCTTTACAATTGCGTGCGCTCACCGGTGTTTTGTCCCAGAAGCAATCCCCGAAAACCAGGTGAATAGCTTTCAACGGAGGCCGTTTAACGGTACGCCAGGATTGCCCTTTCCCTATCAGCAATAAACTACCAGGTGTTACCGGGAAAGTGGTACCGGCAATCTGCACGGAACCACTTCCCTCATAGATCCAGAGCATTTCATTGTCTTTGGCAATATCCGTCCTGCCGCTGGCAGTGATCGCTGCGATAAAAAAGCCTTCAGAAATTAACGGATGTGTTGCTGACAATGCCATGACGCCTCAATTAAAATGACAACACAAACTTACGAAAAAAGTGATGGACTACTTTTTCAGCGAGGCCAGGTATTCCACCAGGTCTACCAGCTCCTGCTGCGACATGGCCGTAGCTAAGCCCGTAGGCATCAGGGAATGTTCATATGCCTTCCTGGACACGATATCATTTTTCTTTAGCTTCACTCCTTGTCCGCCTGCGGTTCGCACATCTACTTCTTCTTTCGTTTCACTGGCTACATAACCCAATACCTGTGATCCATCTTTCAACTTAAAAAAATATCCTTCAAACCCAAAGCTAATACCTGCATCCGGCTGAATAATGGCATCGTAGATAGCACTTTTGGTGAGCTTGCTGCCTATTTCAGAAAGCGCCGGGCCAAAGTTTACACCAGTATTACCTGCTATGTGGCAGGTAGCGCAATAACTGGCAAATACTTTTTTCCCTCCGGAGATATCCCCCTTCCTGGTGACCAGTTTATCTACGGTTGGCAGGTCGTGGTGTGTGGCTGCAGGCTCATAATAAGCTACGGCCTTGGCTTTGATATCCTGTCGCCATGCGTGTGTGAGTACTGCCTTTGCTACGGTATCCAGGTCGGCCGGCAAAGATTTATTGGCCACCATGCTCCACAAATCGGCGTAGCCATCCCAACCGCGGCCCAGGTTGCGCGTAGCCAGTTGCCTTAACGGTAAAGTATATACGTTGTTTCGCATCAGCGCCGACAACAGTTCCCGGTTACTTCGGTCCTGCCCTTTACCCAGCGCAGCTACCAATGTAAATGCGGTGGCAGAATCGGAATGCTGAAGGGTTTTGATCAGCAGTGGTTGACCGCCGCATTGCAGTAGTGTTTTCATGCTATAGCCCTGCAGATCATCCCTGTGCGTATCGAGTACCATTTGCAGTAATGTTTCGTTCTGATCACGGAGGTGATACTTAAGCACCAGGTCCACATATTCCATCTCGCCTTTAAATACGGCCAGACTGTTGTGCAGCAAAGTGGTCATCGCCGGCGTTTTTGGGAGCGCCGCTGCATCCAGTTGCATCAGGGCAAGTGCATTTATCAAGTATTGTTTCGGATCGTCTTTAAGCAGACTTAATAACACCGGGGTGCTTTCTGCTGCGGGGTAAAAATCGAAGGCACGGAAATAACGTTTATCCTGCCGGACATCGTTACCTGGTTCCTTAATCAGTGCGGCTAACAAAGGTAATGCAGCGGGTGTTCTTGCCCGCCATATGATATCATGGTCGGCAGACGGATACCTGGTATTAGGTGATAGCTTCCTCCATGCGTTGAAACAGGCTTCCCAGTTGCCATCTGCGCCAATGCCCAGGGCTTCCAGGTACCAGCGGTCTTTTCCGTTATACTGTGCAGCCAGCAAGGCCCAGTTATCCGGCATATCTGTCTCATGGCTATGGTACATGGCCAGCAATGCCTGCCGGCGCACTGCTGCAGAGGTATCTGTTACGAGCATATTGCCGTAACTAACACCACTCTCCTTAGCGGCCCGTATCGCAGCGATACGGATATCTTCGTCTTTATCCTGCAACGCCGTTTTAATATATCCGGCACCGTTAGGCAGCTTACTTAGTAACCAAAGCGCACGTGCCCGGTAGCGGGGATTGTTGCTACGATACAACGACTGCAATTCCTTTTCTGCAGCAGCACCCATACTGCGAAGTTTTGTCCAGGCCAGATATCGGGTACTGCCGTTAGGATTCTTCAATGCCTCAACAGCGCTGGCAGCACTATTGATCGCCGGTGGCTTTATTTTATACGGGCTACCGGCCGGGGCTATACGAAATACACGGCCACGGTCCAGGTCGGCCACCTGGTGCCCACCTACTCCCGGATCGTACCAGTCAGCCACAAAAAGAGAACCATCCGGTGCTACGCAAACGTCGGAAGGACGGAACCATTGATCCGCCCCACTTTCCAGTATATTCTCTATCGTAGCCGTATAGCCGGCACCGTTCTTTTTAACAGGGTAAGATCTCACTACATTGTGTCCCGGCTCTCCATGGATCATCTGGTTACGGAACAGGGCCGGTAGCAGTTCTCCTTCATACACCACCATACCGGTAGGTGATCCGGAACCCGTTTGCAATAAATTAGGTACTACACCCGGATCGTTGAGATGCCAGTGCCGGTAGGGAATAGAATCTTCCATATTCATACGGCGGGATGACCAGCCTGCGCCGGTCATCTCATCCGTATATCCATAGTTGCCATGTTCGAGAATATAATTAATACGAACGCCCCGGTTGCCATCATCATCATTATCACTCTGCCACATATTACCAAAAGCATCTACCGCTACTTCATAGTTGTTGCGGAAGTTATGCGCCATTACTTCCAGTTCGCTGCCATCCATGTTGCAGCGAAAGATCATACCCTGCCGGTATGGTTTGCCTTTGTTGGCAATCAGGTTCCCATCCACATCTTTTATCACTGTTCCATTCTTATCAAGTATGCTATCACCGGCATTTCCAAAATTGAAATACAGCTTTCCGTCCGGTCCAAACGTAAACGCATGGATGGCGTGATCGTGCTGTATTCCGCCAATGCCGCGAAACAGTAGTTCTTTCTTATCAGCTTTATCATCACCATCTGTATCTGTGAAAATGAAAACGTTGGGGCTGCAGGATACAATCACCCGATTACCAAGTACACAGATTCCCAGCGCAGCATTAATGCAGGTATCCTGGTAAAAAACTTTGGCGGTGTCGGCCTTGCCGTCTCCGTCCAGGTCTTCCATTATCATGATGCGGTCACCTTCCTTTTTGTAAGGATGTCCCGGGTTTAGTTCATTACGGTAGTTATAGGCCTCTGTTATCCACACCCTTCCTTTTTCATCAATGTCCATATTTGTAGGATTCATGATAGCCGGCTCGCTGGCGAACAGGGTCGTTTCCAGTCCATCCCGGGTTTTCAGGCCACCAACGGCGTTTTCAGGTAAGCGTAGCTGCGCTTCCGTTAGTGGTACGGTGGTCGCTGTTGGAAGGTTGGAGTGGCAGGCACCCAGGATCACAGACGCCATTAATAATAACCGGTGGATGTTCTTCATACGCGGAATAAATTAAATGTCAATATAACACGTATTAAAAGTAACAAAATAAATCATATAAAAAAACCCGTCCCGGGAAACCGGAACGGGTGGTCCATTGTCATCCATTTCACCGAATAAAAATTTCGATTTGACATAGCGCATATACCATGCCGGAAATGGACAAATATGATACGATTATTACTTAATGTATTACTTTTTCAAGTGCTTCTTCCAATGCTTCACCACGCAGGTTCATCGCAACGATGCGACCTTGTGGATCGAGCAGGAAATTCTGTGGAATAGAATTGATCATATAAAGTTTAGCCACTGCACTATCCCACCATTTCAGATCGCTTACATGATGCCACGCAAGACCATCTTTTTCAATAGCAGCCGTCCATTTTGCCTGATCGCCGGTTCTATCGAGCGACACTCCCAGGATGTCAAAGTTTTTATCCTTGAAGCGGTTATACGCTTTTACCACGTTTGGATTTTCAGCGCGGCAGGGACCGCACCAGCTCGCCCAGAAATCGAGCAATACATATTTGCCACGCAGGTCAGAAAGCTTCATGGTTTTGCCATCCGGTGTGGCGGCAGAAAAATCAGGAGCGACCTGGTTCACTGCCAGTGTAGCCGATGCTTTCAGCAGTGCTTCCGCTTTCAATCCTAAAGAGGATTGACGCAGTGCCAGCGGAAATTTATCAAATACCTTTTGGGTACCTTCTACATCCATTACACGGCCACCCATTTTTTTACGCAGGGTAACAAGACTTACATAATAATCAGGATGCGCCAGCATGAATTTTTCCTGCAGTGATTCCTGTTCTTCCATCAACTTTCTGAAAGCCATGCTCATGTTGTAGTAACCAGTGGTATCTCTTGGTTCCGTCATCATCATATGCTGTGCAACAGCACGCAGGGAGTCCATGCTTTTGGTCTGGGTGGCGGTGATAGCATTCAGCTCATCCTGTTGTTTGGTAAAAGCGGAGCCTTTAATTTCAGCGCCATCCAGCAGATTCTGTGTCCCTGCATTTTTCAGCGTGAACTTCATGTTATCCGTTGGCGTGATAAACAATGCGCGGTTACCGCTCTTTGTTTTATCATCTTTCAGGCGGATGCTCAGCATAGCTTCGGCAGTATCTGCTACTTCGTAAGTCAGCTTAAAGGCGCCYTTTTCCACCAGGGCGGAGTCTAATGGCTTATACCCGTTGCCTGCAGCTTTAAAGAGAAAGATGTATTCATTATCAAAGGCAGCAGGCACCTTACCTGTGATGGTCGCCTTTTTTTGTGCAAATGCGCCGGAAACAGCCACTGTTCCCAGGCAGATGAAGAGGATTCTTTTCATTCGTTTAATGATTGGTTGGTTTTGTCCGAAAGTATAAAAACGCTACCAACCCTTCAAATGCTTAATGACAGGCGGTCATGGTAAGATGTTTACCGGTTTTCTCCCGGCAGCAACACGATCCTGCTGCCATTGGTTGTTTCCATATTCCACGCTGCTGCTACTTCGCGCAGGGGCATTTCCACGAGGTCTATTACCAGCTTACCGGCAGCTGCACGCTTCATCACTTCCGGGAACGCTTTAAAGATAGCCTCCGGCGCTACGCTACCACCACCACTACCCAGTATTTCCAGCCTGGAGCTCCGCAATGCTTCTGCCGGAAGAGAAATATGACTGCCAGCCATGGCACCTACCTGTACCAGGCGGGTACGCGGCGCTTCTTTCATCAACTCCTTACCTGTGATGGCAGCGATCAGCGCACTCACAGGCGCCCCCCAGAGGTAGTCAATCACCACATCATATGATTGGGCGGCAAAAGCTTTTATAAGGTCTTCCGGCGATTGATCCAATGCAATACATTCATCTGCTCCTAACGCCGGCAACTGCGCTAAAACTGCCTTATTACGGCCAGCTGCAATGACTTTACCAGCCCCCAGCTCTTTGGCGATTTGTACGGCCAGCTTACCTGCTGCGCCAGTAGCACCCAGGATAAGCACTGTTTCACCGGGTTGCAGTTGCCCGCGGTGACTTAATGCCAGCCAGGAAGACATCGCCGGATTAAAAATGGCCGCGGCCATACTGTCGCTGATGCCATCCGGTAAAGGCACACACCAGTTTTTATCCGCTACACCATATTCCGCCATGGTGCCATAGGGCTTGCGCAAACCACCGAAATACACACGGGTACCGTCTTCCAGCACCCCGGTGCCATCCACACCTGCCACAAAAGGCTGATCGCCTCCGGCTGAATAATGTTGCCCCGCCACAATCGCTTTTACGATGGGGTGTATAGCTGCCGCCTTCACCTTTACTATCTGTTTATGATTACCCGGTACCGGATCGGGGAAGAATGTATATTGAGGCACCTGTCCTGCTTTGGCTACTATTGCTCCGTTCATAGTGATATCTGTTTTTTGATAAGCCAAAGGTCAGCCTCCAAAAAACAGGATCACTTTACAATTGTTAAGAAATTATTTCTGGAGCTTATTCCGGATACGGCTGAGAGAAACCGGTGTGATACCCAGGAAGGAAGCGATATACTGCAACGGCACCCGCTGTATAATACGGGGCTGTTCTTTAAGAAGGGCCTCATATCTTTCCTGAGGCGTGTCCCTGATCTGGGAAACAAACAATTTGCTATAGTGCAACAGGCGCTGGAAAATAACTTCCTCCAGCTCCGCTTTAAATCCGGGGATAGTGTTTACAATCGTGGCAAAATCATCCTTTGCTATTTTGAGCAACTTTGACGGGGACAGTGTTTCTATTGTAAACATACTGGGCTGACCGGAACGAAAGCTTTCAATGGAGGATACTCCTTCCCCTTCAAAAAAGAACTGGAAAGAAGTATCCTTGCCTTTATTATTGAACCAAACACGTACACTACCTTCTACAATATAATAAGCGTAACGCGCCACCTTCCCTTCTTCCAGCAGAATGGTGCGGGCGGGTACGCTGATCTCTTCATAGAGATGCTGATATTGTTTCCAGGCTATACGTAATGATTCATTCATATCTTACTCAACTGAAAATATCCCAGGTGAAGTTCATCCGCTGCAACCGCTGTTGCAGGGCTTATCTCCAACGTATACCTTTCTTTCAGATGTGCCGGGAAAATATCTTTCACGGTGTGCACATCGTCCACATCTACCCCATATTTATCATCTACATGGGAAGTAGCTGTTCCAAAAGTAGTATGCTTAAAAAAGGTGGTTTCTTTAGAAGCCCTGATAGCTGCGCCAATGTCTTTTTGTACGCTGAGAATTTTATAATGAAACTCTTCCATTTCATTTGGTTTGTAACCGCCCAGGTTCAGAAAAAACAATTGCATGTCGGGATTAACCTCAGTGGGTTTTTCTACCACCCGGATCTGATGTCCATCCACCACATTCACTTCTCTCCAGCCGTCAATATGTAGTTTACCTTTTGCTTCCGGCCAGAAGGCCAGCATATCAGGAATAAGATCTCTCAATTGATTGCCAATCCCAAAGAATACATCATGTTGCTCTGTATGTCGGCCTTCCGGCGTACATCCCAGTAGCAACATGAACAATTTTAACTCCGCCATTTGTATTAATTTATAAGCGGAAGTTAGGATAATTTTACTTTCCTTTCATCACCTCCCGGAGCTGTTGCTCTTTTGCGGCGCTCCAATATTTACAATCGAGGTTAATAAACACAGAAGAGTAGGCAACCGTTGTATTTGTTTTCAACACTACCACTTTAAACAAGCCGGCTGTTTTATCCATCTTTGCAAAAACAGAATCGTGCAACAAGGTCTGCACCGACTGTCCCTTAAAAATTCCCTGCAACGTATCCCGGTAACCTTCGGTACCTGGCACAAATGATAACTCTTTATCCAGGTATAGTATCGGGCTTACATGTGTTCCTTTATTCAGTTGTTGGATGGTATAGCTGGCCACTTCCGGCACCGTAGCATCGGTATTGATGTATACCATGCCGGGAGAAGATTGCAGCGGAAATGCCTTGTCGGCAATAATAACCCAGTTGCGGTGTCCCAGCAGGGGCAGCAGGCTATCCAGCTGCGATTGCCAGGCTTGTGTTCCACTGGCAGCTACTGGTTTATTTTCCGGCTTACAGGAAAACAGGCATAATACGGCAACGGCTATCTGAAAATATGATTTCATCTGTTATACAATTGTAATTTTAAGAGATTGTCCTGCTTTTATACGCAGCGGTGCAGGTAGTTGCAGGGTAACAAATCCGTTGGCTTCCGTGAAGGCCACCGGGGCTTTCTGACCGGCAATAGTCACCAGTTTTACACCACTATGTGCAAAGCGCAACGTTTGCAGGGACAGACTTCCGTACTTCAACTGCAACATATGATGCCCACCTTTTTGCGTATATGTGCCCCAACCTTCTGCAGTCACAAACGGCGACTTGAAATCGTTCTTGTTTAATGCAGGTGCAAAAGCAATATATCCCTTGGGACCGTGGTACTGAAAACCAGTAGCCGTAATGAAAGTACCGTAGCTGGCCATAGCACGTGCATAGTGATCACTGCATTCTATTTCATTAAACGGATTCCGCTTAAACGCATGATAACGATCGTGCACCGCACGTGTCAGTGTGAGTGCTTCATCGGTCATACCTTCTGCCATCATATGCGAAGCTACCTGGTGCTCAAACCCTGTCATACATTCATTGAAATATCCGAGCTGCCACGCATCTTTCACACCGAAAGGATATTGTTCATTCCGGGGATTGGTATTCAGGATCATGCCTCCTTCTCCTGCCAGTGCGTACGGCCTGCCGCCCGGATGTGCTGCGATATAAGGACCTACATCCTGCTTGTAATTATATTTATACAAAGCCTTTAAAGCCGACAATGTTTTTTCTTTATCTATCACCCGGTCCATACCTAACTGGAATGCCCAGCTCTGGCCATATACCTGGTCTATATGACAGGTATTGTAAGATCCAATCACAGAACGCCCTTTCACCTTATCCGGCTGATGGATAAAGTATTCGCCGTTAAACAACTGTGTTTCCATATTCCGTCGACCCTTTTCCGTATAGTCGTTACAGATAGCTGCAAAGGCGGTGTCATTTACTTCGGTAGCCATCAGCGCAGCGGCTTTTACAGCTGCAATACACAATCCTACTATCCAGGCAATTTCTCCATCCCAAACGGCATCCAGTGTATTTTCCATCGGCGTATCCTCCATACCGTCACCATTGCGGTCCTGGTGAATAATGAACAGCGTTGCCTTTTTAATATTGGTCCAGTTATGTTGCAGGAAGCTAGTGTCTTTGTTCATCTGATGCTCCCGGTAAATCCGTAATACCGTGCCTGCCTGTCCGTCTATAGCCGGGCGCWTCTCTGCTTCTCCTCTGAAAAGAATGCCTCCATCCGGCATCTGCCCGATGCCCAGATCTACACGTTGCCGGGTATCTCTTTCCAGTGCCGGGAAAATACGGCCTACTGCCTGGGCATACTGCCATACGTGCGTGCAGGTACCTTCACAGGTCCCGACTCCTTCCCAGGCATAAAAACGGCCGGAGCGGAAACGATGAGCGGTAGTAGTGGCCAGCGTAGAGATATTCAGAAAAGTACGCTCCATAAACCACCACGGTAAGGTGGCATCATACCAGGTATCTTTCCACAAGCGGCTTTCATGGCTTAAGCGGATATAATTTTTCTGCACATAGTTCATCACCGCTACGGCATCGGTAAACTGGTTGGTATAATAACGGCCTTCTCCCTGTATACCATTAAAATACAGGTTAGGTGTATACCAACTAATGGCAAAATCATTTCGTATAGTCTTACCAGGTAGTATTTTATTCTGAACAGCAACACTGCCGGTTAGTTTGTCTGATACTGGTTTAATCGCCTGTTTGGCAGACATGAGCCTAAAATCAGCAGCCGATAATTCACCGACCGGTATCATTGGATTCACCATTACCTGGGTACCAAAAGCGGCCAGGCAAAGATTACCATAATCATACTTTTTGCTGAACTCCTCATTGCTTCCGGTTTTCACCCGCACCGTGGCATGCACCCCCTGCCAGCCCGGTTGATTTACGACGGTATTTACCCGCTCATGTGCATCACCCGCACTGTAAATGGCCGCTTTATTTTCCAGCCAACCAAGTATGGTAGCAGTTACCGGCGTAGTACCCTTGTTGATAATTTTGTAAGATAAGATGGTAACGGGTAAACCGGAATCATCTTCATTCAGCGGAATAAAAGGAGAAAAGGCTTCTAACACTATTTCCACAGGAAGCGCAGGATCTGTATACCGGATAGTGGCCATCGGGTAGGTAGCTTCAAAGCTGATCTCCGGCCAGCTCTCCTCGTCAAATTTCCGGATAATGGTTTTATGATCGTCCGTTAGTTGCAATGCAAATCCCTGATCCAGCGGACGAATATTTTTTGAAGGCGCAATATAACAGGCGCCATCACGGGAACGGACTTTTTTTCCACCGTCCAATACATTCACGCTATAGTCTACCACCTTGGGTTCTATGCCTTCCTGGTTTTTATTGAAAATATCCCATAGCCACAAACGCCCGTCACCACCCAGGTACAGGGTACCACACATAATACCACCTACAGGCATCCCAATATATTGCAGTTCATTTTTGCTTTTGAGATAAGTGGTAACAGTGCCACGTTCATACAAAGAAGCGATCCACGCCGTATCTGGCTGACGGGTAGTGAGCAGGTAATGAGGATTAGCCGATATGGCGTTGCCTACTACCGGCAAACGCACGGCCAGTGCACCAGCCATGGTTAATCCAATATTTCTTAAAAACTTTCTCCTTTCAATACCCATAAATGAAATCGTTTATTTCCATGAAACCGTTTGTATGAGATTTTTATTTTTATCCAGGGCAGGGAATCTTTTAAAAAGGAGTCGGCGAATTTAGACAAGCCAGATATCAAATGCAGGCATAATGCCTCGGAAGCATTACTATCATTGTTCAATGCCATATTCTCCTGCCAGGTGCTGATCATAACGAGCGTGTAAGGCAATATATACAACCTTTGGGAAGGTTGCACCTGCATGTTAAACCAGTGTCACGATATGTGAAAAAATCATTACCGCATAAAAAAAGGCGACACCCTCAACCAGGATGCCGCCGTCTTCCGCCAAAAATATGGTTTATTGTACGATCATTGTGCTGATGGAATGCGGTAAGCTCCTGGTAGCTGCCGCCTTCCCTGCTATCCACAAATGGAAAGGAATTTCTTTATCGGTAGTATTCATCACCACTACCGCAAGTTTACCATCTGTATTCACAAAAGCGGTGGTTTGCAGCATAGAACGGCTGGAGGAACTCGCCACCCGCTTAGCACCCGGACGAATGAATTTAGAAAAATGTCCGAGGTAATAATATGCGTTGGTATAAATCAATTCTCCTTTTTGAGTGTCGGCATGCACGGGTGCAAAGCAGAAATTACCCACGTGATTAGGGCCCCCATGTTCATCCAGCAGGATGTTCCAGTCTGTCCACGCTACTGTACCAGCGTTAAAATCTCCGATCAGCGAAGTGCCATATTTTTCTCCTATAAACCAATCATGCACTTTGGCCATGTCAAATTTCTCTATACAGCCCTCTGTAAACACCAGTGGTTTGTCAGGAAAAGCTTCGTGTACCAGGCGCTCATTCTGAAATTGCATCTCGCTGCCCGTCCAGGTTTCATACCAATGGTAACCGATGCCCCAGATATATTTAGCCGCTGCAGGATCATGTAATAGTGTACTGGCACGTTGATACATCAGGTCACGATTATGATCCCAGGCGATGAGCTTTTTGTTGCCCATACCCGCCTTTTGCAAGGTGGGGCCCAGGTAACCTTTGATGAAATCACGCTCTTCTTCTGCGGTATAAATACAGGACTCCCATTTCTGTTTGGCCATTGGTTCATTCTGTACAGAAAGTCCCCATACCGGGATACCCAGTGCTTCGTATGCTTTGATAAACTTCACATAGTGATTGGCCCATGCCTGGTAAAATGATTTTAACAAATGGCCACCCTGCAATACATTGTTATTGTCTTTCATCCATGCAGGAGGACTCCATGGGCTTACAAATAACGGGAGCTTCCCGCCAGCTGCGGCGATGGCCTCCTTGATGAAGGGAATGCGGTATTGTTTGTCGTGGTCTACATTAAAGGTTTTCAATGCCGAATCATTTTCTGCGGTATAGCTATAGGTACCACTGGAAAAATCACAGCTCTGTATATTTGTTCTTGAAAACGTATATCCGATGCCGTTATTAATATCATAATATGCTTTCAGCAACTCCTGCTGTTTTGCTTTAGGCAGTTTGGCATATGTTTCTGCCGAAGCATCCGTGAGGGCGCCACCAATACCGATAAAAGTCTGAAAGCTTTTTTTAGCATCTACAAACACGCAGGGCTCTGTTTCCAGTGGCTGCGGCATGTTGGCAAATTCAAGTGTAGCGGTTTGCGTTAGCCGCAGGTCAGTATTTTCTGCGGTGGTAATCACCGTTACTTTTTTCTGCTGACTATATCCGCTACCGGCTATGGCAAGCAGACAGGCGCCTGTTAAAAATATCTTCTTCATAAATTATTTTACTGTCTTTTACCAAACATAAGTCGCTACTTCTCCACTGTTCAGAGAAGCAGTGGCCAGTTTATTATTTACTTTAATCTGGAAAGTTTGTGGCGTTGTTTCGTTATTGACAACAATCAATACTTTCTTACCTGCAGGCGTTTTAAACGCCACATTATCCAGTTTACCGGGAATATTGGAAGCAATCCTTACCGCACCTGCCGGTACAAACTTAGACGCATGGCCTATTACATAGTAGGAGGAGTTACGTGATACCGCATTGCCATCAATGGTGATACCCCCCAGACACTGAGAACAACCACCTTTATCGGTATGTGGATTCCACCGGGCATCCGCTGCCAGATTCCACTGCAGTACATTGCGGCTCCAGTTGCGGGTAGCACCGATAATGAGTTTACCCGTATTATTTTTCACTTCATTGGCATAACTGCCTTTGCCGTCCGACCATTGTTCTGTGAAGTACAGGTTCTTGGCAGGAAATTGCTCATGCACCGTGCTCAGTGCGTCAATGGTACCGCCATACAAATGAAAGGCAGAGCCGTCTATAAAAGGATAAGCGGCAGGATCTTTTAATATGCTGATAGGGTACTCCGGTTTATCGCAGTTATGATCATACAGTATGATCTTTGTTTTTATTCCGCCCTTTTTAAAAGCGGGTCCCAGATGATCTTTAATAAATACGGCCTGCTCTGGCGCCAGCATCAGCATGCTGGGATTATTTTTTGGATGCAACGGTTCATTCTGAATGGTGATCGCATCAATGGTAATACCAGCAGCTTTCATCTCCTTTATATACTTCACAAAATACTGCGCATAAGCAGCATAATACTCTGGTTTCAAACTGCCGCCGATAAAGGAGTTATTGGTTTTCATCCAGGCCGGAGGTGTCCAGGGAGAACCTAATATTTTAATAGCCGGATTCAATGCCACAATTTTTTGTAACACCGGGATCAGGTCTTTTTTTTCTTCGTTGAGATTGAAATGCTGTAATTCCGGATCTGTTTCCCCATCAGGCATATCATCATAGGTAAATACGGAAGCACTCAGGTCGGAGGCGCCGATGCTGAGGCGGAGGTAGCTGATACCAATGCCATTACCTTTTGTCAGGAAGAGTTCCTGCAACAATGCTTTCTGCTGTGCTGCCGGCAGTTGGTTAATCAGGGTAGCACTGCCGCCGGTGAGGGTAAAACCAAAACCATCTATCTGCTGGAACTTTTTTGCTTCTTCTACTACAATGGTAGCAATACCTTTATCTGTAGCGGTAAAGGGCAGCGTATTGGTTTGTTGCTGCAGGGCAATTGATTTTTCGGGAGAAGTTAACCAGTAACTGATCTCATTTGATTTTTTCTGCTGACTTTTAACAGTGGTGGGAATACCTGCCACCAGGGCGAGGCAACACAAAAACTGACTGGTTCTCTTCATAGCAAAAAGGAATTGTTAATGGACAAAAGTAATCCCGAATTCCGGAAATTCCCATCGTAGTTATTTTGTCTGGCAAGAAATAAAATAACTACGATGGGAATTCTCAAAATCCGGGAATACCGGCGGGGTTATTGTCCGCCCCACTCAGGAGTTTGCTTCAGTTTTGTATTTTCCAGTTCCAGGTAAGGAATAGGCAATATTTCATTTTTCCCTGTCTTAAAGGTTCTGTTAGGAATAGCATTCAGCACCGCTGCTGCCTGACCGCTTCTCACGAGGTCAAAGAAACGGTGTCCTTCTCCTGCCAGTTCCAGGCGTCTTTCTTTAAAGATATTATCATAAGTGGCATCTATAGCAGTCAGACCTACACGGGCACGCACAGCGTTCAGCAACTGGTAAGCGCGTGTACCGGCACCGCTGCCTTCTCCTGCTTTCACGCGGGCTTCTGCTTCCATCAGGTAAGTATCTGCCAAACGGATCTCATACAGATTCTGAGGAAAGTTCAACTCCATGTTACCACCACCTTTTGAAATATTGGCAGTACGGCCAACAAATTTATTCAGGAAGAAACCGGTGTCATCAAAACTGGGAGAATACGTAGCTTTTTTTGCATCCACCAGCTCTTTCATATTTAAGATGGTAGCGGCATAGCGCGGATCACCTTTCATCACTGCCTCCAGTTCTTTGGAGACGATCAAAAAGCCCCAACCAGCTACATACGCGGATACTTCATTAGTGGCTGGTGTAGGTGTAAGACTACGTGGACCACAAAGAATATTCAGCATGTTACCGTCAGTCTTAGCCACACCATCTGTCCAGTTGCCACCGGAAGTAGATGTATAGGATACTTCAAAGATAGATTCTGTGTTAAATTTGAAGGCATCGTCTGACTTCCAGAGGTCGGCAAAATTCGCTACCAGGTTGTAGCCATATTTACCGCTGGGCTGTCCGGGTGTTTCTCCATTCACTTCTTTAAATTCAGCGGCTGCTTCTGTCCATTTCTTTTCATATAAATATACCTTACCCAGCAAAGCATGTGCAATACCTTTACCCATACGGCCACCTTCTGAAACACGTGGAGGAACATCCGGCAGGTTGGTCTCAGCAATACCATCTTTCAAATCCTGTTCAATTTGTTTATATACCTCTTCAGGAGTTGCCTGGGTAACGGTTTTTACTTCTTCCGGTGTAAGCGGTTTCGTCATCAGGGGTACACTCTTGAATAAACGAACCAGGTCGAAATAGAAATGTGCCCGCAATACTTTCGCTTCCGCTGCATATCTCTTCTTCAGGTTATCATCCATCGGCACATTAGGCAACTTGGCTAATAACACATTTGCACGGTTAACACCGGAAAAGCCTTTTTTCCACAGCTCTTCCTGCGGTCCTGTAAGAGGAGTCAACATGCTTAAGCGGGTCATTACCTGGAATACATTGATATCGGCCGGGCCACCACCACCTGTCCAGTGATCATCGGAAGCGGCATCCATGGCGCCTGTTTTATTGGTATAGTTGCCGGCCTGGTATCCTACCATATCATAGATGGCTACTAATCCGTTAAAGGCTTCCTGCTGGTTCTGATAGTAGCTGCTCTCCAGGAAATTACCTTTCGGAGCAACGGTTACAAATTTATCGCTACAGCCACCCATCAGCTGCAAACCTGCTGTAATAGCTACTATATATTTTAAGTTTTTTCTTTTCATTTTTAATCAGCTTTAAAGTTATCAGAAAGTAACATTCAAACCACCCATAAAGGAACGTGCCTGCGGGTATACACCACGGTCAACACTCAACGCATCGGTGCCACCAATTTCAGGATCGTAACCGGTATATTTGGTGATCGTCAACAGGTTTTCACTCATTATGTATACACGTATTTTCTGTAAACCAATTCTTTTAACTACGGTAGATGGCAGAGAATATCCTATCTGTATCGTTTTAAGTCTGAAGTAACCACCATCTTCCAGGTAGAAAGAAGATAACCTGTTGTAGTTGTTGTTAGCATCTGTTTGTGTCAGCCTTGGATAAGTAGTAGAGTGATTCTCCGGTGTCCAGCGCTCCAGTGCTTTGGTAGACCAGTTGGCATTTGGAATGTCCAGGCGGCGTAATCCCTGGAAGATTTTATTCCCGGAAGCGCCCTGACCGAATGCTACTATATCAAAGCCCTTGTAGGCAGCGCTGATGGTCAAACCGTACGTCCAGCTTGGCGTTGGATTACCAATAAAAGTGCGGTCATTATCACTGATCAATCCATCTCCATCACGATCAGCCCATTGAAAATCTCCGGGTTTCGCATTGGGCTGTATTTTCTGACCAGCCTTGTTAGTGTATTCATCTATTGATTTCTGATCCTGGAAAATACCCAGTGACTCAAAACCATAGAATGAGTTAAAGGCATGTCCTACCTGCGTTCTTACAATACCAGGCATGTTCTGGAAATTCACATCTTTGCCATCTAACTTTTCTACACCGTCACCCAGGAAAGTCACCTTATTTTTCATGTAAGACGCATTACCATTGGCAGAAAACTCTACCTCACCAATTTTGGCATGATAACCCAGTTCCAGTTCAACACCGTTATTAGTCATACTTCCCACATTGGCAGCGGAGTTGGCAATAGCACCGGTGAATAAAGGAAGACGGGGCTTCATCAGGATGTCTTTTGTTTTCTTGCTGTACCAATCGAAGGCGATGGTAAAATTGCGTAACAATGTTGCTTCAAAACCAACATTTGTTTGCGTGGTAGATTCCCATTTCAGGTTAGGGTTGGCGGGTGCATTAGGACTGTACCCTACGTTGAAATTGTTTAACCCGAAATTATAGTTTCTGCCGCTACCGATAGTGGATTCATAAGCCCCATCATCAATATCATCACTACCTACGGTACCATGGCCCCCACGGAATTTCAGGAATTCCATTACTTTATTTTCAGGCCAGAAGCTTTCTTTTGAAGCTACCCATCCTAATGAATAAGAAGGGAAAATACCATATTTATGATTCGGACCAAAACGGGTAGAACCATCCCGGCGCAGAATACCTTCTACCAGGTATTTTTCTCCGTAGTTATAGTTGATACGTCCGAAAAGGGAAGATACTTTGTGATCTACATTTTCCTTACCATCAGAGATACGATTGGCAGCAGCTGATTTGAAATTAAGCGATGCCTGCTCAAAAGTTTCCGCAGGAATATCATAGAATAATACGTTGGTTTCTTTCAAACGATTATCCATATAAGCGCCCTGGCCAGCCAGTAAAGTAATATTATGCTTATTGAAACTACGTGTATAGGATACCGTATTTTCCAGATTCCATGCATAGCTTTGGTGCTGACCACGGTTAAAGGAAGTACGTGTACCTTTAGAAACGCTGTTGTAATAGTAAATCGGTGTAAATGTTTCATCACCCCAGAAAGAAATTTTGGCCCCAAGTGTGGAACGGAATTTCAATCCTTTAATAGGTTCCATTTCCAGGAAAGTATTACCTACCACGTTATGTGACCAGTTATAATTGCCCAGGTGGGTGCTGATATATGCCAGTGGATTTGCGATCTCCTGTGTTACAGAGCTGGAAATACCATAAAACTGGCCAGCCGCATTTTTGCGGGCGCCTTTCTGCAGGTATTCACCACTGGCTGATTCCGCAGGATCAGTAATCACCGCCTTAGTGATCGGATCCAGGTTGATAGCAGAACTCAGCGGACCGCCAAACTCATTATTGGTGTTTCCAATGCCTATATTTTTTTCGTAAGAATAACCTACGTTTTCACCCCAGGTAAGCCACGGTGTAATTTTATGTATGGAATTCAAACGGAAGTTAACGCGTTCGTATTTGGAGATCTCGGAGGCAATCACACCATTCTGTTTCAGGTATCCAAAGGAGGTATAAAAAGTAGATTTATCACTGCCTCCACTGATGCTCAGTTCGTGGTTCTGACGGATCGCATTGTTGTTGAATATTTCCGCCTGCCAGTCGGTACCTTTTCCATAAGATGAAGGATTAGCAAATGGTAAAGGTTTACCATCGTTGGCTGCTGTTTCATTTCTTAAAGTAGCATATTGGGTAGCATCCAGCAGTTTCAGTTTGCGCGCAGGAGCAGAGGTACCTAAGTAACCGTTATAGCTAACAGATATTTTACCTGCCTTCCCTTTTTTGGTCGTCACCAGGATGACGCCGGCAGCAGCACGTGCACCATAAATAGCCTGGGAAGCGGCATCTTTCAATACTTCTACAGATTCTATGTCATATTGGTTCAGGTAACTGATACCACCATTGTCTACCACTACTCCATCTATTACCCACAATGGATTGTTATTATTGAAAGAGGTAATCCCCCTCACACGTACGGAAGAAGCAGATCCTGGTTGTCCGGAGCTGGCAGCCACCGTTAAACCGGAAGTACGGCCCTGTAATACCTGCTCAATACGGGTAACGGGCTGCGACTCGATGTCCGCAGCACGCACACTGGAAATTGCGCCGGTCACCACACTCTTTTTCTGGATGCCATAACCTACTACTACGGTTTCTGTAAGTGCCGTGTTAGCCGGTTTTAATTGTATCCGCATTGGACCGGTAGCAACAGCCACCGTTTTACTGTCGTAGCCAATAAAGGATATCAGCAGGAACACCCTGCTGTTAGGTACTCTCAGACTAAATTTTCCTTCCCCATCTGCCGCGGTACCACTACCGGAATTTTGTATCCGTATGGTTGCTCCCGGAATAGGATCACCTGCTTCGTTCACAATTCTTCCGGTAACCGTGATACTGGAATCTGCCGCCCCCTTCTCCGGGAATACATTCACCAGGGTAATACGGTTTCCTTCCATCACATAAGCCAATGGCTTATTCCTCAAACAGATGTCCAATGCTTCCTTTACGGATACATTGGTAACGTCTACATTGACATTAGCGAAAGAAGACAGTAAAGCCTCATCATACACCACGGAAACACCCGCCTGTCGGGCTACTTCTTTCAGCACTTTCTTTAGTGGTGCATTCTTTTCCGAGAGGGTGATCTGCTGCGACAATCCTTTTGCGCTGATATGCAGGCAAGCTGTGAGTAGCAAAAAGGCGGTCATTTTCATAACGCAGAACATTTTGGTTGATAGTAATTTCCGGGTACAGGAAATTATACCACATAAGTTTAATTGCATACTTTTGTAGTGTTTGGGAATTCTTGTAAAATAGTTCTTCGATTAAGGGATTGATTTTCAAGGGATGCCCAGACTCATACCGGCAGTGTTGCGAGCACTTCCGGTTTTTTTTGGGCATACGTTCCCTGACTAGCTTGTCTCGGTTGTTGCCATCTTGTTTAAAAATTTATCAGTTTCTACTTTTTATACGTGGTTTGCCGCAACGTGGAAGCAGCAATTTTTCAAGCAATTATCTTATAACGGTTAATTTTCTTCCTTCCAGATTAAACCTGGCGCCACTGCTTTCCAGCAGAGACAGCATTTCTGACAATGGCAGATTTCTGTTGATCCTACCTCCAAACAATCGTTTATCTACTATTTTAGTATCTACTTCTATATCATACCAACGGGCTAACTGCCGTAAAATGACATTTATATTGGCATTATCGAATTCAAAAAATCCAGTTTTCCATGCCACCACTTCCTGTACATCTGCATTGCGTACAGACATTACACCAGTGCTGTTGTCAATAGCCGCCTGCTGTCCGGGCTTCAGGTATTTTTCCACCACGCCCTGTTTCACTTTTACCGCTCCACTCACCAGCGTTGTTCTCAGCTCCTCTTCATCATCATAAGCCATAATATCGAAGCCAGTACCTAATACCTGCACTTCCATGCTATTCACTTTTACGACAAAGGGTTGTTTGGCATTTTTCTTTACTTCAAAATAGCCCTGCCCCTGCATTTCCACAGTACGGTTATTACCGGTAAAAGCTGTGGGATAGCGTAAGCTCGAAGCTGAATTCAGCCATACCTGTGTACCATCCGGCAACACAATGGTAAACTGGCCACCACGCGGCACTTTCAGCATGTTATAGCCAATGGAAGCATTATTGCCGGCTGTTGCATATTGCAGCTCTCCATTCTTCTGTTCCACCTTTGTTCCTCCCTGTTGTATTACCTGGTTACCTGCACTGTCTAATGTTACTACTGATCCATCTGCCAGTGTAAGCACCGCTTTGTTGCTACCCGGTTGTACATCGGCTACTTTTAATGCCAATACCGGCGCTTTTACTGGCCTGGGTAAATTATAAAACACAGTAACTCCCGTTACGAGTAATACCGCAACAGCAGCAGCAACACCCCATTTCCACCGCTGGGAAACCTTCATCTGCACCACCTTTTCCCGACCGATAGACTCCAGTAACCTGGCTTCTATGCGGTTACTTAATTCTTCCGGCACAACAGGCTGCGCTTTCATGATACGTTCGAAATCCTGTTGCATCACTGCCAGCAGCGGTTTATGCGTATCGGAAGAAAGCAGCCAGCTATACAAAGTGGCCATCTCCTCCGGGCTGCATTGCCCGTCAAGATATTTTTTCAGTAATGCTTCCTGGTAGTCTTCCGGCTGATTCATTATAATGATGCAGGACCATTTAAACACAAGTCCTGTATATAATATCCGGAAATAAAGAAAGAGGGTACCCCTGCGGAAAAATATTTTTTTATATAACGGTCGTGATCAGCAATACCGCCACCAGGATATCCCCATGACGGAAAATATAATCCTGTATAAACCGCATACTGAGCACCATATGTTTTTTGACGGTATCACGGGAGATACCTAATATGGCGGCGGCTTCATCATATGTTTTACCTTCCTGCCGGCAAAGACGGAATACATTCAAACGCTGACTGGTCATCTGACTCAATGCTTCCTGGAAAAGACGATCGTACTCCCGCGCTCTCACAGCCAGGTCTGTTAATCCCGCATCCTGATGCACCAACTGCAGAAACAATTGCTCCCGCATCTGCTCATCAGTCGATAATTTGGCAATGGTTTTGAAAACGTGGTTACGGGCAATCCGGTAAAGATAACCACTGAAAGAGAGCTGTGGGTTAATACGTGCCCTGATTTCCCAAACCTTCAGAAATACATCATGAACAAGGTCCTCCGCCAGGGAAGGCACTTTGCAAAAGCGTAACAAGTAGATATAGAGTGAAGAATGGTAGTGCCGGTAAATACTGGAAAAAGCCAATTCATCGCCTCCTATCATCCTCAACAACACTTCCTCTTCTGATGGCATTCGCTCCATTGAGTATAACAATTTTTAAATGATGCACACCGTTCGGATGTAAATTATAAAAAAGCATGAATAATACCAATAACACTATAGCGGGAGATTAAAGGTCCCTGCTACGCTTCCTGTAGAAACGCCAACGCCCTTTTCTCAGACCAGTAAAAGTCCTCCCCGAATCTTACAAAACCTACATGTCCACCCTGATGTGGCGTTTCCAGGTAAACAAACTGACTATCAGCAGCTATTTCGTATGGATAGCATTCTTTGCCCAGAAAGGGATCATCCTGCGCATTGATGACCAGGGCCGGAATACGAATGTTATGCAGGTAAGAACGGGAGCTGCATTGCTCCCAATAGGTCAATGCGTCCTTAAAGCCATGCATTGGCGCCGTATAGCGATCATCGAACTGCCGGAAAGACTTCACCTCCCCATAGCGGTCCAGGCTGATGCTGCCCGGGAATTGCTGTTCTTTTAACCGCAACTTATGACCCAGATCCCGGATAAACCGTTGCATATATATGACGTTATGCCTTTTCTCCAGCTCAGCAGACCCACTCTTCAGATCACAGGGCACCGATATAGCTACTGCCGACTTAATCACCCCCACCGCATCGTCTCCCTGCTCTCCCAGGTACTTCAACGTCACATTCCCTCCCAGCGAAAAACCTACCAGATGTATGGCCGTATATTTTTTCAGCGATACCAGGTAGGCGATTACGGCACGGAGATCATCCGTTTCGCCACTATGATAAAAACGAAGATTCCTGTTAGGCTCTCCGCTGCATCCCCGGAAATTCATGGACACGGTATCAAATCCGGCGCCATTGAAAATATGTACCATCCCAAACACATACTTGCGGGTGGAGTTGCCTTCGAGGCCATGCAAAATCACCACAATGCTTTTATTCCCCTGCTCACTGAAATCCAGATCCAGGAAGTCATTATCCGGCGTAACAATGCGCTCCCGGCGATAGGCAGCGGGTTTAATACTGCGAAACAATGAAGGATAAATCGTCAGCATATGACGATTCTGTAATAAAAAAGGCGCTTGATAATCTGAGTTGTGTAACACCGGCATGGCGCAAAATTACGAATTCATATCCCTTAATTCGTAATTTCGCCACATGTCGCTRCCTACCTTCGGTATTGAAAAAATCTTTAATCTTCCTTACAAAAAGGAAGATTTCAAAATCGTACATCATGCGCCATTAAATATGCCTGTCATACCCGAGGCGCATAAACATGATTTTTTTATGTTGATGATGATCAGCCAGGGCAGTGGCACACATACGATTGATTTTGAAGATTATAAGGTCAGCAACCGGACTGTTTTCTTTCTCGCCCCCGGCCAGGCACACCAATGGCATATGTCCAAAAACACGACAGGCTACCAGGTGATGTTTTCTGCTGCATTTATGTTACAAAAAGGTCCGCTATGGCCATTCTTTACCCCTGCTGCCGTGCCGGCACTCAAACTGGATACCGGACAATACGAACAGCTGATCCATGAATTACAGCTCATGGAAAAAGAAGCCGCGGCCAATATCATACAGCACCGGCTGCAGATTGTGTTACTGTTGCTGCAACGCTGGTATGCTGCCACGCACCCGGAAGAAGTGGCGGCTGCCTCCAATCATCTTATCAACCGCTTTCTCCTCCTGCTGGAAAAACATTATGCGCAATATCATGAAGTAAGCTACTACGCCGCCCAGCTGCACGTCACCGCGAGCTACCTGAACCAAGTATGCAAAAAAGAATCCGGCAAAACCGCCGGGGAATATATCCGTGAACGCCTGCTGCTGGAAGCCAAACGTATGCTCACACTCACCGATATGGATGTAAAGGAAGCTGCCTACGCCCTGGGCTTTAATGACACCTCTTACTTCTCCCGCTTCTTTAAAAAATATACCACATTCACGCCACTGGACTTTCGCCGTCAGTTATAAAAAGTACCCGCTTTCTTATAACCAGTACCATTTTTCGCCAGGAGGCCGGGGTACCTTTAGGAGATGAAAAAAATCTGGCTCTCTTCTCTGGCAATTCTTTGTGGTATCACTGCATTCAGCCAGCAAAAAAAGGCGGACCTGCTGATTAAGTCCGTTCGCATCATTGATATAAAAACCGGCAGGATCACTGCCAACCAGGCCATCGCCGTGCGCAACGACAGCATCATACAAGTGATGGATAACCAACTGGCGAAACAATACAAAGCCACCCAAACAGTGGATGGCAGCGGTAAATACGCCATGCCCGGATTATGGGATATGCACATGCACTTCGGCGGCGGCGACACGCTGAGCGAAGAAAATAAAAACTTCCTGCCTTTGTATCTCGCTAACGGCATTACTACTATCCGCGACTGTGCTGCAGACATCAGCCCGGATGTATTACAATGGCGCGATGAAATAAACCAAGGACAGCTACAAGGCCCCACCATCTTTACTTCCGGCCCAAAACTGGAAGGCTATAAGTCCATATGGCTGGGCGACCTGGAAATAGGCACTTCCACAGAGCTACAACAGGCCCTCGATTCCCTCCAAAAACTGAAAGTAGATTTCGTAAAAATTACAGAGAACACGATTAAACCGGAGATCTACCTGGAAGCATTACGCGAAGCCAGAAAAAGAGGCATGGCGATCTCCGGTCATGTTCCGTATGTACTCACTATGAAACAGGTAGCTGACGCCGGTCTCAGCTCTGTAGAACACCTCACTTATGCATGGAAATCAGGTGTAAAAGATGATGCAGCTTTATCCCGCGGCATCGCCAGCGGCGAAATAAAAGGCGCAGATATCAATAAGTACATTCTGCAGCATTTCGACACCGCTGCTGCGATGAAAACATATCGCTATATGGCGGAAAAGGGCATGTACCTTACTCCCACACTCACCCTGGGAAATGTAATGGCTTATTTTGATCAGGACAATCACGCACACGATCCATATCTGCAATACATCGGTAAAGGATTGCAACGTACCTATCAATGGCGCGTAAAAAGAGCCGCATCAGACGATAGCGCTGCTATTGTACGCCGCAAAATGATCTACGAAACATCTTCTTCTATTCTTCCCCTGTTACAAAAAGCAGGCGTGAAAATAATGGCAGGAACAGATGCCGGATACCTCAATTCATTTGACTTCCCGGGCATAGGCTTACACCAGGAATTAGCGCTGATGGTAAAATTTGGCCTTACGCCCTTGCAGGCATTACAGGCATCTGTCATCAACTCACCGGCTTACCTGCACAAAACCAATTACGGCGCTATTGCCGCTGGTAAAAAAGCTGATATCCTGTTGCTGGATGCCAACCCGGTAGCGGATATCCACAACACACAGAAAATTAATGCACTTGTAGTAAAAGGTAAACTGCTGGACAGAGCGGCACTGGATCAGCTACTGCAGGAAGTAAGAGAAAAGACAGCAAGCACTAAATAATACACTGCGGCATTTTTCTTACTCCCCGGAGCAGGGAGTAAGAAAAATGCCGCTTTACTTTATCGAAGAAAACAACCGTCCCCACCTGATACGGTTCTTATGATAGCTTAACCAGATAATCCATGCTTTCCCTACTATATGATCTTCGGGAACAAAGCCCCAGAAGCGGGAATCCGTAGATTCATTCCGGTTATCTCCCATCATCCAGTAATAATTCATCTTAAAAGTATAGGTAGTGGTTTCCTGTCCATTGATATAAATTTTGTCCCCGTCTCTTCTCAGGGTATTATGCTCATAGGTATCAATAATACGCTGATAGAAAGGTAGTGTAAGGGTATCCAGTTTTACGGTTGCACCTTTTTGGGGAATGTATATCGGGCCAAAACAATCTTCGTTCCATTCATAATGTTTCAGATCAAAAGGAAATACCCTGGAATCACCGAATGCATCGTACGTTTTACGCTTCACAATAGCCCCCCTGGCACGAAGTGTATCTACATTAGCGCTACTAAGATTATAAATAAACATGGTAGAATCTACCGTAGGCCTGGAAATATGATCTGATTCCAGCTGATCCAGCAATTGACTGTCTATAGGCTTATGATCCGGCATCGTTACAAAATACCGGGCCTCAAAATGAAGGGGTACTTTACCCGGCTGACCATTGATATATACGATGCCGTCAATGATCTGCAAGCTATCGCCACTGATAGCCACACATCGTTTAATCCAGTTCTCGCGTTTATCCACAGGCCGGGTAATTATAGGCGGATAATTTTTGCGGATATATTCGTCTCCGAGTGACCGGTACATGGAATAGTAATCCTCATCTTCCCCCGCCAGGTTCTTCAGCACACTATCACCGCAGGGGTAATTGAATACAATCACATCATTCCGCTTTACACTGCTGAAACCGGGCAGTCTTTTGTATGGCCATTCTATAGCTGTGGTAAAAGGTTGTATATTTTTCGTAAACGGAAGCGTATGATGCGTAAATGGCCATGCCAGTGGCGTATTAGGGATTCTGGGGCCATAACTGATTTTGCTGACAAAAATAAAGTCATTCACCAGCAGGGTTTTCTCCATCGAAGCACTGGGGATAACAAAAGCTTCGAAAATGAAAGTGCGGATGAGGGTAGCAGCAACCACCGCAAAAAGAGCTGCCTCTATCCATTCCCTTACTTTAGATTTCTTCCTGACGCCTTCTTCTGCCTGACTTACATTGCTGAAAAAAAAACTCATTTTAGACGCGGTTTTGGATAAGTAACTACTAACAATTTAATTAATTAAACCCACATCTTTTCAAAATTTATATAAACGAAAAAGGCTGCTGTTATGATGCAGTACATATGCAATAAAAACCGCCACAGATAAAGCATACAGATAAAATGAGGGTTGTACACGTATACGCGGTTACGTTAGAACGATGATGCTATTCCAGCCGTTTTTTGCAAAAAAGCAGTAGCACGGCATTCTCTTTTTAAAAAATTTCAACAAGTTAAAATCGTTTTATTAAATTGCTGTGCAGAACTGCTTCAGTAGTTATACATTTATCCACGTTAAAAACAACACCCGCATGCATACTTCAAGACGTTCATTCATTCAGCAAACAGGACTCATGGCAGCCGGCATGATGTTACCCGGCAGTATCTTTGCCATGACAGGCAATAAAGCCCTTCCCAAAAAAATAGGCTTACAACTATATACCCTCCGTGAGGAGCTGGGCAAAGACGTCAAAGGCACGCTGGCCAAAGTAGCCGGCATCGGCTACAATGAAGTAGAAACTTTTTATGGTTACCAGGGCGCAGGCGATAAAGGCGAATTCTGGGGATTAAAACCAAAAGCACTCAGTGCCCTCTTAAAACAATACCACCTCAATACACCCAGCGGACACTATCAGCTAAACGATTACCTGACCCGTGGCAATGGCAATGCAGACGCACTGCAGCCACAAATAGAACTGGCAGCAGCACTCGGTCAGCAATACTTCATCGTACCGGTATTACCCCTTTCCCTCTGGGATAAAAAACTGGTGGCAGATGATTACAAATTCATGGCAGCACAACTGAATAAAGCCGGCGAAATATGTAAAAAATCAAACCTGCATATCGGCTACCATAACCACTACTGGGAGTTTAAAAAACTGGCAGATACAGACAGCACCGGCTACGATATTATGTTGAAAGAAACGGATCCGGCCCTCGTTTCCTTTGAACTCGACCTTTTCTGGGCCGTGAAATCAGGCCGCGATCCTATCACACTTTTTAAAGAAGCACCCGGCAGATTTGTGGCCTGGCACGTAAAAGACATGGATAAAAACAATACTGCCAGTCTTACTGCCACCGGCACAGAAAACAAAACCTCCATGGAGCTGCTCTCCGGTGTCACCTTTGCAGAAGTAGGTACCGGCAGCATAGACTTCCGTAAAATATTTGCCCAGGCGAAACTCGCCGGTGTGAAACACCTGTTTGTAGAACAGGACAAAATCACCATCGATCCATTCCAGAGTGTAACGACCAGTTATAAGTATGTGAAGAATGTACTGCTGAAGTAAAGAATTACGAATTAAGAATTACGAATTACGGATTTGTGGGTAGATCAACGCGTTTACTATATCCCCACAAATCCGTAATTCGTAATTCCTAATTCGTAATTTCGCAAAAAAGCGAGTTACATATGGCGATGCATGAAGTAGAATCATTGGTGGAGCTATCCGTTTATTGTCTGGACAAAAGTCAGGAAGAAGGACTGGATCGCAGGAGCCTCTTTTACAATCTATATAAATTACAAAACCAGTTTGACACTGGCTTTACCCATTTCAGGGTAATGGATCAGTTAATCAAACATCATTTCGTATATACCTTTCCTGTTAGCGCCCACCCGGCGTATACAGCCCATCAGGCATGGTTTGATGCACTGGCCGCCAGCCAGAAATTCAGCTTTATCTACCAGCAGCCAACGGAAGTATGGGACGAAGAAAGCAACCCCGTTACCGGCTACGCCAATTATGACTTCCCTTCCAAAACGTATATTTTATACTGTGATGCAGGATCTGCACTCTGGGCCAGCCTGGTAGCCAATGGCACCATTACCGGCGAAGATGCGGAAGCTCCTGTTGCCATGGATACCTTTTCTATGGCGCATGAAATTGCGGAAATTGCCGGCGAGCAGAAAGACAAAGACCTGCTCGCCCTCTGGTATCAGCTCATTCCATACATGGTAATGCAGGCGGAACAGGAAGGCGAAACCATTCACTACAAAGCATTGGAAGCCATCCAGGATTTAATCATCGCCAATGATGCCATTAAAGAAGAAGGCCTGCCTCCTGCCGATGAACTGCCTGTAGGTGGTGAATTAGGTAAATTCTGCCAGTGGTGGTATGCGCCGGCGGCCGACAAAATGAAAGCAACCGCTGAACCGGAAGAAGCCATCGATCTCGAAGCCATTCCATTTACGGAAAATGTAGAAAAAAGCGCTGCCTGGTACGAACAACAGGTTGTACAAATTCTGCAGGAAGCCAATGAAGCCATCAGTCAGATAGAAGAACAGGGCGCAGATGAAGCTACCCGGCAGCACATTTTCAACCGCCTCCAACTGGGACTGCAATACGCTGACAAAGGACTGGAACTGTCGCCTGGCGAACCAGGTCTGCTGATGAATAAAGGCTCCATCCTGATGTTGCTGGAACAATACGACCTGGCCCTCGCCACGTATGATCAGGCGCTCGCTATTGCACCTGAAAATCCCTATGTACATTTGAACCGCGCGGTACTCTTTTATCATATGGAACAAGTTCCCGCATCCATTGCCTCCTTCGAAAAACTGCTTCAGCTGGATCCAGGCAACGAATTTGCACAACAATGGCTCGCTCATCTGAAAGGTAATGAACAATAATATCAGAGATATAGAAGAAGCACTCGGCATAATATTGCCGGGTGCTTATCGTAGTTTCCTGTTACAGGAACAGCTGTCAGGAGATCGCTTTATAAATGATCTCCTGGCACTTTACGGCACCAACAGCCTGTTAGAACGTAACACTACCTACCAGGTACAACATTACCTCCCTGCATATATCAGTATCGGCGATGACAGTGGCGGACAAGCCATCCTCCTGCATTGTAACGACAGCGATGAAAAAGTATACCTTACCGGCTATGGTGCACTGGATACCGGCAGTATGGAAGTTATAGGTAACAGCTTTTCTACCTGGTCACAGGAAGGATACCCATTGGAAGTTATCCGCGAAGCACCGGATGTGCTGGCATTCCGCGCATCTGAAACCTATCAGTTGAGAACAGCTTACCAGGAGATGCATCGTGCCCTCATTCAACTGGAAAAAGCAAAAGCAACCGGAATGGACCTTAAAACATATCTCACACAAAAACGTGCTTTACAACAACAGATAAAAGACTTTGAAATACAGCATGCCGGCAAAAAGTACCGGGTATAAATAAATCACACCTTACTTCCCACCGGCTTGCACCAACATATCCACGATGGCTTTATATCCCCTGCTCTTTGCGTGCTGCAAAGCCGTAATACCTTCTTTATCTCCGATGTTCAGATCTGCGCCGGCAGCTATCAGCATCTTCACTACCTGCTGATGTGTAGCTCCTCCGGAACCTAATATCACCGCTTCCAGCAATGCAGTCCAGCCCAGACGGTTAATATGATTCACCGGAAAAGTTTTATCTGCCAGTAAAAGTGCAATCACCTCAATATGGCCACGCTCACATGCGGGTATCAATGCAGAACCGCCGTAACGATTATACACTTTGTAATCCGCGCCGGCAGACATACACATTTTCAAAACATCTGCATACCCTTCTGCACCAGCATACAGGAAAGGAGAATTCAACATTTTATCCTGCGCATTTACATTTGCCCCTGCTGTAATCAATATCTGTGTAGCCGCCGCATGATGATGATAAGTTGCCACCATCAATGGCGTGCGTCCTTCTGCATCTCTCGTTTCCAGTAATGCAGGGTTGGATAATGCCCGTTGAATAGCAGCAGTATCATTGTTTGCCGCTGCTTTTAAAATATTATTTTCGGTCATGGTAACTTCTTTTTTTTGGGCGCATGCCGGACTACTCATCCAGAGCACGGCCAGTATTAAGATAATTCGCATAAATAGTTAGTTACTGTTTACAAAAATAAGYAACCACTGCTGCCGGTAATGGTGCTCATCCGGGATAAAACAGGATTAATTAAAACAATCCTACCGTATCGAAATACCAATATTTTTCCCTATCTTATTAGTGAAAAATACTGATGCAAAATGTCTGCTGAAAACGACCAACAACCCTCCTCTCACAAAAAGGATAAACAGGAAGCACGCCGTGACTTTCTGAAGCAGTCCTCCGCAATGATGGCACTGGCGCTCACTCCACCATTGGTGATGAAAGCGGCTCAACACGATGAAGCCATTGCAGGTATCTTTGAAAAGATGCCCGTGAGTATGGAAATAAATGGAAAAAAAATGCAGCTGTCTGTGGAGCCACGCACCACCTTGCTGGATCTCCTGCGGGAACAACTGGGAATGACTGGTACCAAAAAAGGCTGTGATCACGGACAATGTGGCGCCTGTACGGTACATGTAAACGGCCACCGCATTAACGCCTGTCTTACCCTCGCAGTGATGCAGGAAGGAAAACAAATCACCACTATCGAAGGACTGGCCAATGGCGATCAGCTGCATCCCGTGCAGGAAGCTTTTATTAAACACGATGGCTTCCAGTGTGGTTATTGTACACCCGGTCAGATCATGTCGGCAGTAGCCTGTATACGTGAAGGGCATGCAGGCTCTCCGGAAGAAATACGTGAATTCATGAGCGGCAATATCTGCCGCTGTGGCGCATACGACAATATTGTAAATGCCATCACCGATGTAAAAAAAGGAGGGAAAACAGTATGAATCAATTCTCCTACGTAAGGCCCGCCAACCTGAAAGCCGCTATTGACGCCGTTGCCAAAGACAACGCCCGCTTCATTGCCGGCGGTACCAACCTGCTGGATCTGATGAAAAGCGGTGTAGTCATACCGGATAAACTGGTAGACATTAACCGCTTGCCACTAAAAGATATTCAACTGAATGAAGGTACCCTGCATATAGGCTCCCTGGTGCTCAACAGCGATCTGGCCGCGCATGAACTCGTAAAAACGCATCATCCGCTGCTATCCCAGGCCCTGCTGGCGGGTGCCTCACAGCAACTCCGCAATATGGCTACCGTGGGTGGCAATATGATGCAACGTACCCGCTGTTCTTATTTCTACGATACCACCATGCCCTGCAACAAACGTAGCCCTAACACTGGCTGCGGCGCTATCGGCGGCATCAACCGCATGCACGCCATCTTTGGCGCAAGCGACAGCTGCATTGCCGTACACCCCAGTGATATGTGTGTGGCCCTGGCTGCACTGGATGCAACGGTGCTGGTAACCGGCCCTAAAGGCAACCGCCGCATTCCGTTCGCCGACTTCCACCGGCTGCCCGGCAATACACCGCAACTGGATAATAATCTCGGTAAAGGAGAACTGATTACCGCCATAGAAATTCCGGCTAATCCATTCACTAAAAATGTACACTACCTGAAAGTACGCGACCGCGCTTCCTACGCATTTGCACTGGTATCAGTAGCTGCCGCACTGGATATCCGTGATGGTGTTATTCAGGGCGCCCGTCTCGCAATGGGTGGTGTGGCACATAAACCCTGGCGCTTACCCGATGCAGAAAAAGCACTCACCGGCAAAGCACCTACCGCAGAAAACTTTCAAATAGCCGCCAACATCGCTATGCAATCCGCCAAAGCGTATAAACATAATATGTTTAAACCAGCCCTGGCACTCAATAGTATTCAAACCGCATTACAAAAAGCAGCCACCGTATGAAAAAACAACAAACAGGACAGTCCATGGACCGTGTAGATGGCCGCCTGAAAGTAACCGGCGGTGCAAAATATTTCGCAGACTATCACGTCGATGATCTGCTGTACGCTGCACTGGTATGCAGTCCTATCAGTCACGGTACCATCAGAAGTATTAACACCACCAAAGCCCTGCGCGCTCCCGGTGTAGCAGATGTTGTATCTCACCTCAATGCTCCCAAAGTAGCAGGCTATCAGCAATCCAAACCCGGCGAAAAAAATGGATTGCAGATATTCAAAGATGACCGTATCTACTCCAATGGACAGCCCGTAGCCATTGTAGTGGCCAATACCCTGGAACGTGCCGTATATGCGGCCACACTGGTAGATGTACAATACAACCAGGAAACACATTATACCGACATGAATGCCAGCATCGGCAAAGCCTTTCAGAACAGTCGTATGAAAGACTATCTCCGCGGAGAAGCCGATGCCTGGGAAAAAGCAGCAGTCACACACAGCGCTGAATATACCATTCCACTGGAAGTACACAATCCAATGGAGCTGGCAGGTATCATCGCTCACTGGACAACACCAGACACGCTGACACTCTACGCCAAAACACAGGGCGTAAAAAGCGTACAGGAAACCATCAAAGACCTGTTCCAGATACCGGAACAGAACATCACGGTGCATTCGCAATTTGTAGGGGGCGGCTTTGGAATGGCCCTCCGCATATGGCCACTGGAAGTAGCTACCATACTCGCCGCTAAAAAAATACGTAAGCCGGTAAAACTGGTGATCACCCGAGACCAGATGTTTACGCTGGTAGGCTACCGCCCTAATGCTACCCAGAAATTAAGTCTGGGTGCTACTGCCGAAGGTAAATTGACCGGCATCACACACGAAGCCGTAGCTATCACCTCTCCCTACGAAGACTTCACAGAAGGCATTGTATCCATGAGCAAATTCATGTACGCCTGTCCGAACGTGAATACGAAATACCAGCTGGTGTCACTCAATATGAGCACGCCGGTATGGATGCGCGGCCCCGGTGAAGCTACAGGCGCCTTTGCCCTGGAATCGGGTATCGATGAACTGGCATATAAACTGAAAATGGATCCACTGCAACTGAGAATCCTCAACCACGCAGATACCGATCCGGAAAGAAATCTTCCATTTTCCAGTAAATATTTGAAAGAAGCATATGCACTGGGTGCAGAAAAAATAGGATGGTCCGCCAGGAACCCACAGCCCCGCAGCATGGAAGAAAATGGGATGCTGGTAGGCTATGGCATGAGCAGCGGTACTTTCGGTGCTTACCGCGGTAAGGCTACGGTGTCGGCTACGCTGAAGGCAGATGGCTCCCTGATATTGCAAAGCGCCGCCAGTGATATTGGCCCTGGCACCGCCACTGCCATGGTACAAATTGCCGCAGATGTTACCGGTATTGCACCAGAAAAAATAAAGTTCATGCTGGGAGAATCGATCTATCCTTTTGCACCTGAACAAGGAGGTTCTTCTACCGTATCTACTGTAGGTAGCGCGGTGTCAGATGCCTGTAAAGCGTTACAGCAACAACTGGCCACCATCGCCATCAGTAATATTCCCGCTTTTAAAACAGCTACACCGGAAACTGTTATTTTTGAAGATGGACAACTGATGACTGCCAACCAGGAAACAAAAATCAGTTACGAAGCGCTCTTACAACAACAGCAGCTACCGGAAGTAAAAGTAATGACAACCTCACAAGGAGGTCCGGAAAGAAAAAAATACTCCATGTATTCTTTTTCTGTACACTTCGCCAAAGTGCATGTGCATCCGGATACCGGCGTAGTACGTATTCAACACATTGTAAGCGTGGCCGATGCAGGCACTATCGTTAATGCCAAAACTGCGCGCAGCCAGATGATTGGCGGCGTTGTTGGCGGCATAGGAATGGCACTAACGGAAGAGGCTATACTGGATCACCGCTTTGGAAGATTTGTAAATAATAACTTTGCAGACTACCACGTAGCCGTCAATGCAGACACGCCACCCACAGATGTATATTTCATCAATAAAAAAGATCCTTACATTAATCCCATGGGCTCCAAAGGCATGGGAGAAATAGCGCTGATAGGCTTTGCTGCCGCCGTTTCCAATGCCGTATTCAATGCTACCGGTAAACGCGTACGCGATTTACCCATTACACCTGATAAGGTATTGAATACAGCAGCATCTATTTAGTGCATTAAAATGACTACATGAAAGAACTGGAAGATATCGTGAAAGCGTACCATACTGCCTGCCGACAGGGACTCAAAACAGCACTGGCCACCGTAGTGCATGTGGAAGGCTCTGCCTACCGGCAACCCGGCGCACGCATGCTGGTAACAGAAAACGGTCTCCTCACCGGCGCCATCAGCGGTGGATGCCTGGAAGGAGATGCTCTGCGTAAAGCACAACTGGTCATGCTACAGCAACAACCCATGCTGGTGACCTACGATACCAATGATGAAGACGATGCCAAACTGGGCGTAGGGCTGGGATGCAATGGCATCATACATATACTCCTGGAACCTGTAAATACAAACGATCCACGTAACCCGGTAGCGCTGCTGCAGGAAGTAACCAGTCATCGTGCACCCGCAGTACTCGTCACCATTTTTACCCTGCATAACCGCAAAGCGCCACAACCCGGCACCTGCCTGGTACTCACGGCCAACGGACAAATGCAGCACCACATCCCGGACTGTCACCTGCAAAATGCCATCACCGCAGATGCACACCTGGCACTCCAGACACAAACCACTTTCACAAAAACATACCTCTCTACCGGCAACGACTATACGGCACATACCGCCTACCTGCCACCGGCACCTCAGTTACTGATTGCCGGCGCCGGCAATGATGTAATCCCACTCGTGAAAATGGCCAGTCTCCTCGGATGGCATACCATTGTTGTGGACGGACGCCCGGGATACGCCACTACCACCCGCTTCCCGGAGGCTACACAACTATTCACAGCCAAACCTGCACCCGCACTTGCACAGGTAGCTACCGACCAGCATACCGCCGTGGTACTCATGACACATAACTACAATTACGACCTGGCACTGCTGGCACAACTGCTGCCATTGCCATTACCATATATCGGCGTATTAGGGCCCGCAAAAAAATTACAACGCATGCTGGTGGAACTGTCTGAAAATGGCATTCCTATTTCCAGGCAACAACGTGCACGCATACACGGACCTGCAGGACTTGACCTCGGCGCAGAAACAGCCGAAGAAATAGCATTATCCGTTATCAGCGAAATAAAATCCGTATTGTCTGCAGCAGCAGCCACCTCACTGCGGGAAAAAACAACCACCATCCACCCACGTGAACAACAAATCATCCTTCAACAACAACTATAATGGAAACAACCGGTATCATCATCCTGGCCGCAGGCGCCTCAAAAAGACTGGGTACTCCCAAACAACAATTGCCCTTTCAGAATAAAAGCCTGTTACAAAATGTAGTACACACCGCCACACAATCAGGCAATATGACCGTGGTAGTAGTACTGGGCGCTTTCGCCACACAGATCAAACAACAACTGATCGATGAAAAAGTAAACACAGTGATAAACCCCGGCTGGCCCACCGGTATGGGCGGCTCCATCAAAACAGGCTTACAGCATCTACTCCACCTTTCACCAAATGTGAACAGCGCTTTATTGCTGCTCTGCGATCAGCCATTCATTACCACACCACTCCTGGAAGAAATGTATGCACTGAAAACTACTTCCGGCAAACCTATAGTAGCCTGCTCCTACGGCAATACCATTGGCACCCCTGCCCTGTTTGATAAATCACTCTTCTCCCAACTGCTCGCGCTGAACGGACAGGAAGGTGCAAAAAAAATATTACTGCAACATCCCGAACAAGTGGCTACCGTTGACTTTCCACAAGGTGCTGTGGACATTGACACCAATGGCGATTATGAACAACTACTGACCAAAATATAAATTACCGGAAATCCCGTATCCATTCTCCATCTCAAAGAGACTTACCCACCTGTTTGTCAGCAGGTTATCAAACCATTAACATCCGTATAACACCGGACAGCAAAAAATATTTTTTGTAAATAAAATGATATTCCTATATTTGTCTACAAGAATGGTAGACTAATAAAAAATCATATTCACCATGAACACAGATCATCAATATCGACATCCGCACCAAATACGTGCAACAGCCAAACATCAAAATGTAGCAGTTTCCTATTGTTGTTGTTAATTCCCCACTCCTGCCTGCGGTCACCCCACCAATTGCCGCTATAGCATTTTCTATTTCAACAACTGTTTTATCACTGTCAGCTAAAAGTACTTCGTCATGAAAACGAACAACCAACCATTATTCCGCCTCGACGAGGGGGTAACAGATGCGCATCTCGCATACTTCCAAAAATATGGCATCATCCAGTTTAAAAACTTCCTGGACAAATCTGCCTTAACGCATATCCATACGGAAGTGCAGCAGGTACAGGAATTACTGATCCGCAACAACATCCAGAAAGTTAACGGGATACCGCTGAAATTCGGTACTGATGTGGATGGCAGCCCCCTTATACAACGTATTGCCTTTGCATCGCACTACAGCAACGCATTGCGCGAATTACTAAAAGACAAAAGGCTGCAATCACTCACCACTTTACTGGGCTCCTATGCTGGCAGGATTGGTGAAAATGAAAAAGATGGTTTGGTCATCAACCATTATGTAAACGCAGCAGAGAGCCAGTTTAAGCAACTGGGCTGGCATACAGACAGTCCACGGGACCTGTTCCTCGGATCACGCATTCTCCCTATGCTGAATGTGGGCATTCACCTTGATGATTGCCCGCTCAACAACGGCGGCCTGCGCGTACTCCCCGGTACACATGAGCAGGGATTACTGAAATTATTATTCAGAAAAAAATATTTCATCGATAACAATCCTGATGAAAAAGAAGTAGGCTTTGATATTGAAGCAGGAGATCTGACTGTACATGATGGCCGCCTCTGGCACCGTGTACAACAATCACCACACACCGGCGAAAAGAGCCGAAGAAGAGTGATGTATATTCCGATCATTACCGGCGCCTATCAGCCTAAAACGGCCAATAGCCCTACTCCTTTCTATCATAAGCTGGCACATCTCAAACAACATCTCTACGGTGGCAGACCGCAGTGGGTGAATGTAAAAGCCAGAACAGAAAGTCTTGCTGAAGTAAACTCACCATCTCTCTAAAAAATAACAAGCATGTCATACGCATTAATAACCGGCGCAGCCAAAGGAATAGGAAAAGCCATTGCTGCACAACTCGCAGAAAGAAATTATCATTTGCTGCTGGTAGATATAGACGCTGAAACACTGGCCACCACTGCAGAAGAATTATCTGCTCAGTATCACGTACACGCACATACGTTGCATCAGGATTTATCACACCCCGATGCCTTACTGAAGGTGACCGCCTGGACCAGTACCTACCATGATGTACTTTCTGTAGTAGTGAACAACGCCGGTTATGGCATCAATGGTGCATTTGAAGAACTGTCCCTGGCAGAACAATTCAATATTATTGATGTAAACATCAAAGCGCAGGTGGGCTTATCGTACGCCTATATACCGGTACTGCGGAAATTTCCGAAAGCATACCTGCTGAATCTTGCCAGTACCACTGCTTATCAAACAGTGCCTTACCTGAATATCTATGCAGCTACGAAAGCTTTTGCGCTCTCGTTTACACGTGGATTAAGGCATGAACTAAGGCATTCCCCTATCTCTGTCAGCGCCCTGAGCCCTGGCAGTACCGACACCGATTTTGTGAACAGAGCCCGCATGGGCGACTATACCCGCAATGTGGCCAACAGGTTTAACATGACACCGGAGAGCGTGGCTAAAATTGCGGTGGATGGGCTTTTTAAAGGAAAAGCAGAAATCATCCCCGGCTTCACCAACAAGCTGAATGCCTGGCTGCCTAAATTTTTCCCGAAAGCATTTGTGGAAAAAATCGCAGCAGGTATATACGAACCTAAAGAAAAAAAAACTACTGAAGTAGTGCTCACAACATAATACCATATCGCCTGTCTTTTAAGAAAAACCCGGCATCGTCTAGAACGATGCCGGGTTTCCTATGCTTACTTACAGGTTTATTCAAACAACACCTGTTCATCCGTATAATACGTTTTCCTGCCACCACCGGTATCCTTCTTAATCTCTGCGCCACCGGGACTCTCAGTTAGTTTGGAATTATGCACCAGCATAAAATCCCTCACTTCTCCGTTAATAATATCAGGCTTACTCTTCAATATTTTCTTTTCCGCTTCCTGCAGAATTTTCTTAATAGATTTCAGCAATACTTTTATCTGTGTAGCAGGAATTTTATTGCAAACAGAAAAAGGAGAAATCTTTGCGTCCCACAAAATATCATCCGCATAAGCATTACCTATACCCAATACATTGTGCTGATCCAGTAAATATTTCTTTATGGTGATTTTCTTCTTCCCTAACTGTGTTTCCAGATAGCTTTCGTTAAACTCTTTGGATAACGCATCCGGCGCAGTCTTCTCTTCCGGATCAAGGAAAACGTTGGCGGCGCCCTGGAAATCCGTCAGGGCCAGGCCTGTGCCATCTCCAAATAATAATTCTACAATGGTATATTTCTCTTCATTTTTTTTCTGGAAGAGATATAATTTACCATGGAGCATTAAATGCATACCTAATACATGACCATTCTTAAATACAAAATGTAATTCTTTTCCCACCCTGAGTATATGCTCCAGCGTTTGACCTTCCAGKGCCGATTGCAGTGCTTCCGGTGTGGTGTGTAATTTCTTTGCATTCTTAACCGTCAGTGACTTTAATTTTTTATGCAGCAACGCTTTTTCCAGGTTATGGCGAAAAGCCTGCAGGTCGGGTAATTCAGGCATGACTTAATTTTTATGAAAAATTAAAGATAATGGGGCAAATAATAAAGGGCCGGTAACGGAAACCGACCCCTTTTTTTATGGCAGTTTTCTCTTCTTACGAAACAATACTTCAAAGATAAATCCCCCAGCGTAGCGCGTTATGCCGAAATTGTCCATTCATTAACAGATGTTTGCCACTTATATACATTTTCCATGTATGTGAACAACCTGTTAAAAATACCCTTACAGCGGCCTCTGACGGGCATTCAGCCTCCTTTTCCACTGCAATAATCGTTATCTTCGTTGCCTTATGCCATTTTTATAACCAACTAAAATATTACGGCGTGAACATGAAATTGAAGCGATTAGTTAAACCGTTAATTTTTATTCTTACCATTGGCCTTTTTGCATTTCTGATTACTACTCTTACTACAGCAGAAAATACCACTGCAGCTCATGAACCGGCTGTTGCTGTTATCAAAACAGATTCTTCCAAACAGGAAAGTCTATACGATAATATGAGACTGGACTCTGCAGGTCTGTCAAGGGAGGCTTTTGAAAATGCATTAAGAGGGTATCAACACCTGGAAGAAACCGGACGGATAAAAAATCCGGACGTAATTTCCATTATCGACTTTTCCCTGCCCAGTACCAAAAAACGTTTATTCGTAATAGATCTCAAAAACAAGCTATTACTTTTCAACACCCTGGTATCTCATGGCAGAAATTCCGGTAAAGACATTGCCAGTACTTTTTCTAACCAGATGAACAGCTTCAAAAGCAGTCTGGGCTTTTATATCACCGGCGATACTTATACCGGCGAACATGGTTACTCCCTCCGTTTGGAAGGAGAAGAAGCCGGCATCAACGACAATGCCCTCAGCAGAGGTATTGTTATGCACAGTGCGAACTATGTAAATGAAAGCCTCGGTAAAATCCAGGGATACATAGGCCGCAGCCTGGGATGCCCTGCCATTCCGGAAAACGTTCACCGTAAAGTAATTGAACGCATCAGAAATGGCACCTGCCTGTTTTTATACAGTCCGGATAAATACTATTCGGCTCACACAAAAATCCTGGGCAGAGATAGTACCGCCTCCTGATTTATTGAAACAATTTCTTTCTGAAAATAATATCGTGTCCATATACATCGGATGCGAAATGTAACATCCCATTATCACTCCAGGCGGTAAAGTAAGTAATGATCACGGGCACCGGATCTTTTACCGCCACAAATTTCTCCTTGCCACTATTCATGGCGCTATCAATTTTTTCGTTGGTCCATTGAGGTGAGTTCTCCAGTACAAACTGCGCCATTTTCACCGGATCTTTCAATCTTATACAGCCATGGCTGTAAGCACGGTTATCGCGGTTAAAGAGGCCCTTTTCCGGCGTATCATGGAAGTAAATGTTATAACTGTTGGGGAACAGGAATTTTACCTTTCCAAGCGCATTATGTGCCCCGGGTAATTGCCGTACTACGGGCAGCCCGTTGGCCGTTCCGGTCACCTCCATATGTTTGGAAGCCAGGTATCTCTTATTTCGCCCGATAGCAGGCAGTATTTCCTTTCTCACTATGCTGCGGGGAATATTCCAGTAAGGACTAAATACTACCTGGTTCAGCACACCCGAAAACATAGTAGTGCTATGCCCCTCTTTTCCTACCACAATATCCATATCAAACAGGTGCTTTGGTCCATCTGTTACATGTAGTACAAAAGCCGGTATATTCACCAGTATTAACTTTCCGGCAGGTGTTTCCGGCATCCATTTCATGCGTTCCATATTTACCAGTAACTGCTGCAAACGCTCTTCTGCGGGTATGTTCAGTGCATTCGTCACGGTATCATTCAATACACCATTTTGCGTATAGCCATTACTGCTGCGAAAGCTGTTTACGGCAGCTTCCAGTTCGGCTGTAAATACCTCGCTGCTATCGTTATTTTTAAGCTCACCGGTTATGAAAAGCCGTTTTTTTATGGGTATTATTTCGGGAGAAGACTGACCTGTCTTTAATCCCTTTTTCACCGCGGGCACAGGCTGCCAGCCACCTTTGCTGACATACTCCCTATAGGCTTTGAGCGGCCCTTTCATAACAGCTACGGCCGGAAACATTTTGTCGTTGGTTTGCAGCATGGAATCAGCCAGCACCATTACAGGATAACGTTGTACCGGCACCATATGCTCCAGTTGCGCAATACTGCCGTTCTTTTCCTGGAAGTAATTAATCAGTCGCCAGGTAAGCTGCAATTCAGTACTGACCATCTGGGGATCGGTAGCGCTGATTTCCAGGCTATCCTCATCCATTAAGGCATCCAGGCGTCTGTCCAGGGCTTTGTTGCTGATACTGTCTTTACTATAATTAAATAAACTACGGAAAGCTGCCGCCTGTTCTACCGGCCCCCGGCTGTCGAGCCAGGCAAATTCAAAATTGCGCGCATTATAAAAACTACGCAACCGTGTAGCAATGGTATCATCCAGTTTTTGCGCTGCAATAAATTTTTCTACCGCAACACTATCAAGGAACAGGTCGTTATACGCATTCTCCCGCGTAATCCCGGTATTGCGGGGACTTATATCGCTTTTGTTGTTGGAGTTGACCGGAGCGGAGGGGGAGCCGCAGCCATTCAGCATAATGTATGCAAACAATGCAACCAGTAGTAGCCTTTTCATATGATCTGTATATCAAAAGAAAAGCCGATTGCTATAGCCCCTCTGATGGCAGTTGTAGCGCCAGTAGTACGTGGCTGCCCGGGAACAAACTGTGCATATACTGCAACAAAAAGTCCCCCAGCCACCGGCAGGAGGACTTTTCCATCGTTGTGATATTATGGTATTAATCTTTCAGACCCAGGTATTTTTGTACAGATTTATAGTTCTTCCAGTCTACCGCACTACTGCTGCTACGTGCAGCCACTCCGCCTGGAATCAGGATATAACGGTATTGAAAAACTTTTGCGTTGGCAGCGTTAAGCCCGGTAGATAATTTGAGATTTGAATTGATAGAAATATCGCCGGTCAGCAGCGCATAATTAAGGTATACCTGCCCGTCCACATAAGGGATAGACACTACTGTGGGATCTGCCAGTGTACTAAGATTTACATACACATACACGAGTCCCTTTGAGATAATATCTGCTGTAACCTTTGGCGCGTCAATATCGCCTCCAAACCCAACAACCGCACCGGTGTTATCCTTCAGCGTATCAAAAGCAACATCCAGCCAGTCGGAATAAATAACATTGGCGGTACCGGGATCGCCTTTCCCTCCGGCAGGGCCACCAGGACCAGCGGGACCGGCAGGACCAGCAGGGCCGGCGGAGCCATCTTTAGAACATGCCGCGAAAGCCAGAATAGCGGCTAATAAGAAAAGGTAAGGCAGGTGAGAGTGAATACGTTTCATAAAGGACCGATTTTGGATGATTTAAATATGATTAATTGGTTGAGGTAATACGAGGCAAACGGGATCATTAACCCAATAGTCAATATACAAAAAAACAAATAACAAAAAAACGATAATTTAGTTCAAACATCTATTCATAAAAAAGCCGCTCCCCGTAACGGAGAGCGGCTTTCTATTCTCAATTCTTCTGGTATTAAACTCTTCCCATTACCGGGTCACTGAAACTTTCTTTGCCTGTTTCTACTCTGCCTGCATACCGCTGTTCAAAAGACGCGCTGCCAGCCACCTTCATTGAAAAATCGTACCAACCATGGCTTTTAGATAAGTCTATCACCAGCGTTGCGGTTGTACGGGCAGCCACTGTTTTTTTCAACTCCCCTTTATGGTAACCCAAATCGTTGATGGCGATATTGGCCGTCCCGCTACTGTGATTGATCAGCTTCAGTTCCACGTTGCCGGTGAGCTTCCTGCTATTGGTCAAACCAGGCTGATAGCTGCACTGTACCTCTATCTGAGGATCATTGGCATCTCCGGCAAATTCACGGTAAAACCCGTTAGGACCATACACCCTCAAGTGATAATGCGCATCTTCAAAGGAAGCCAAAGGCCAGGTATCTTTCAGCTTATCTGCCGGCTTCACCGCATAGGACCAGGTTCTTACCGGTTCCAGCGCCTGTGTATCTTCCTGCAGATGTTTACCGGGAGCATACACGTTAAAAGGTGCGCCTGCCGCCTGTTTGCCAAATACTTTGTTACCCGCCTCAAAACTGATCTCAAAGGATTTTTTATCCGCACTCAGCTTACCACCTACATACAACTCATAGGGCAGTGCATTCGAAATACGGACGCCTTTTTCCTGGTGAGCCATCCATTCTGATCCGGCGGGATCCGTATTGATCTTCGCAATTTCATCCGCTGTCAGCAGCTTAAATCCATCCGGCAGCTTCTTGAATTTTGCGTTGTACACCATTTCTATAAACTCGTTCCTTTCCGGGAAAGGTACGGTCACTTTTTCCCCATTAAACGGCCGGAATACAGAGGTTAAATCACTGCATACTGTACGACGCCACTCAGAGATATTCGTTTCCTTAATAGCCTTACCCGTTTTATGCTGCAGGAAATTTTCCATCAGCCGTATAATAGAAGTATGATCACATACCTGTGAGTTCACATACCCACCTCTGCTCCACGGAGATGCTATCACCAGCGGTACCCGATATCCCAATCCTATCGGGCTTTCACGGATTTCATCCGCACCCAGGTATGGCTTCGCCTGCTCTTCTTCCTTCGTTACGTATTCAAGACCGGTATCAATTCCTTCGGAAACCTTTCCTGTACCTGGTTTATGTGGTGCCGTAAACGGAGGCACGTGATCGAAGTAACCATCATTTTCGTCGTAACAAAGAATGAAAATGGTGTTCTTCCATACCTCTTCCTTACGGGTTAATATGTCCAGTACTTCAGATACATACCAGGCGCCATACCAGGGGGAACCCGGGTGATCTGAAAACTCGCCCGGTGCCACCAGCCAGGATACGGTAGGCAGTTTGCCTTCATTTACATCTGTTCTGAACTGATGCAGGATATCGCCTTTAGGCACCTGCACTGTTCTTTCGGTATCCCCGTCTTTATAGGTCAGCGTTTCCAGCTCATGATAATCAGGATCGCTTATATTGGTGGTAAATGCTTTTTTGTGAAGGTTTTGCGCACGCTGTGGCAGTTTCGCAAAATTAGCGGCCGTGAACTTTTCTGCATCACTCCTGGTTTTCTCCAGCTCTGCTTTCCGCTGCTCCAGCTTCTTTTGCACCTTTGTTTTTTCATCGGCGGCAGAAGTAGCTGCCAACACTGCTTCCAGGTCAGTTATTTCAGCCGGGAGTTCTTTGATTCTCCTTTGCAGGTAGCCAATATGCCCTGCAGCAAAACGTACGTTAAAGGCCGCAAACCATTCTATCGGGTTATCGGTGAAGTTGGCCAGCATGCCATCTTTCTCCCCTTCTAATCCGGCTGCACTGATTTCATTCTGGTATATTCTCCAGGAAACGCCGTTATCTTCCAGTCGCTCAGGGAAACTGGTCCAATGGGCTTCCCGTCCGTAGTCCACATCTTCATTCCATACGTTGGCTTTGGCGGAAGCCTTTTGTTCGTCCCGCAGGGTACCTGTCCACAGATAAAGCCGGTTAGGCGTGGTGCCGGTCAGGGAAGAACAGAAATTCTGGTCACATACGGTGAAAGCATCTGCCAGTGAATAATAGAAAGGAATATCTTCCCGGTTGTAATACCCCAGTGTGAGTGGCATAGGCGACCAATCCTTGTTACCGGATTGTTTCACCAGCAGCCATTTATCATATTTACCATGGTTACGGGCATCTACCTGGTTGCCCCAGGAATGTGGCAAACTGCTCATCCAGGTGGCTTTGGTATCTTTCAGATTCAAACGGAAAGGTGCATACGTTTCGCCTTTGGCGTTGCTTTGCAGCCAAACCAGGTTTTTGTTGGGCAGTTGAATCGCACGTGGATCATTGTATCCACGCACGCCCCGCAAAGAGCCATAACAATGGTCAAAAGAACGGTTTTCCTGCATCAGGATCACAATGTGCTCCGCATCCAGGAAAGTAGTACCAGGCTTGGGATCTATGGCCATAGCCCGCTGAATGGAAGCTGGCAGGGCACTGAATACTCCGGCAGCCCCGGATAGCAACGCTGCCTTTTTAATAAAATCTCTTCTGTTATCCATTAATGATTAATTTTTTCATCTACACTGGTAAATGGGATTCACGTGAAAGGCGGAAAATAATAAAAATCTACAGCTACGCACAACTAACTGTGAGGAGTGGTAGTTATGTTATTGTTATGATCAAATAAAAAAGGCCCCCGTTTTCACGGAAGCCCCTGTATATATGTTGAGAAATGGTAAAGCCTATGGCTGTATTTCTGAAGGTACCAATACAATTTTAATCCATACTTTGGTAGTTGGTTTCTGACTGGCAGCACCGTTAACGCCCTTAATATCTACTTCCACGGCACTTCCATTGTGAATTACGAAATAAGACTGACCACCGTATACCTGTGGTAACAACTCAAATGATTGTGGGTCTGCACTGCTATTGACTTCATATCTGCCTATAGATACGATTACCCCATCTGACTGATTTACGTTATTGAGCTCCGGAACCGGCACTGAATAAAAGTAAAGCTGGTTAACAGCATCAAATCCCCAGTCATTGGGATTTACTGGTTGTAATATTGTTTTATTCGGAATCACTACCTCATTTGTTGTTTTGGTGCACCCAGAAAAAACAAACACCAACAGTAGCAGCGGAAGGTAAAACCATGTTTTCATATGAGACTCTTTTCTCAGAAATAACCAAATACAATGCCATAAAAGAAAACTGATCCGTAATCCGTAATTTCACGGTATGTTACAACGTTACCCGAAGGCATTTGAAGGCATTCCCACAGTAAGATTACACCACGCCGGCAGGTCCGTGGTGGCCTGGTTCAGGCTTATGGACAAACACGACAAAGAGGAAGGCTTCCTTACAGAAAACACCCTGGTGTTTTTGCTCAAAGGGGTGAAACATATTCACCTCGGCGAGGAAGATATCGTGGCCCATGCGGGCGACCTTATTCTCCTGAAACGGGGCGCCTATTTCATGACCGATTTCATTACAGATGGCAGCGACTATCAGTCGCTCATGCTCTGTACGGATGACGCACTGTTGCGTTCCTTTATCAGTGAAGATGCAGGCTTCAACGCCGCCGACCAGGTACGTCACCGTATCCCCTCCGCCCCCATGGTCATCCACTGCTCCCCGGAAGTACTGCAGGTACGCAATAGCATACTGGATTACCTTCAGCACCCCAATAACAATACCGATAAGCTGCTCGAACTGAAGATCCGTGAAGTATTATTATTACTGCTATCAGGGGCACATCAGCAAAGCGTGTTGTCCTTCCTGTTTCACATGTTCGACAGCAGTGCAGAAAGCATTATCCTCACCATTCGCCACAACCTGTTGCAACCCTTTACCCTGGRAGAATATGCAAAAATGTGCGGATTAAGTCTCTCTGGCTTTAAACGGGAGTTCTCCAGGTTGTATAATGCGCCACCCAAAAAGTGGATAAATGAGGAACGATTGAAACATGCTCAGCAACTGTTATTGCAGACCCGAAAAAATGTCAATGAAATTGCGGACGAGTGCGGCTTTGAAAATGTGTCTTACTTTATCAAACAATACAGGCTACTATACGGTACCACCCCTAAAAATGCACAACGAACCAAAAGTGCTATTTTTTGAACGATTCCTGTTACCCGCCTGCCCCTGCCGCCTATACCTTTGCTAAAAATAAAATCAAACGATGAAAAGTATCACCATGGCAGGGCTGATAGCTGCCGCCTTACTCACAGGCGGCCACACCTTTGCACAACAACAACTCAACAGTACCTCATTTATGCATGCTCCTGAAAGCGTGGCCACAGATGGCAAAAGCTTTTATATCGCAGATGTTGGCGAAGGTGGCGACCCTACTAAAAAAGATGGAAACGGCATTATCTTTAAAATGGATCAGCAAGGCCACAGCAGCATCTTTGCCAAAGGGCTGGATGCACCCAAAGGAGCCTTCCTGTTGCACCACCAACTCTTTGTGGCAGATATAGACAAAATAAAAGGCTATGACCTAAAAGATGGTACACTACGTTTTAATATAGATGTGGCGCCGGCTACCAACTTTTTAAATGACATAGTAGCTATCAATGATTCGATGCTGATCGCTTCTGCAACAGACGTAAACAAGCTTTTCCTCGTACACCTGGGCAATCATCCCCGCGCGGAAGAACTGCTTTATACAACGCCGGTAAGAGGCACTAACGGGCTTGTATATGATAGCAAACTGAAACGGCTATACGTATGTGGATTTGGTGACGCGGGAAAACCAGACGGACAAATCGGTTATATTGATATGGCAGCAGCGAAGAAAGTGTTTGTACCATTGACAGACCGCCTGGGTTACTATGATGGCATTGCCCTCACGCAACATAACACGAAACTGATCATATCCGATTGGGTAGCATTTGAAAAGAAAGGTGTGCTGCTGGAGCTGGATCTGGCAAGTGGAAAAGTAAACACATTAAACCACGTATTGATTGCCGGCCCGGCCGACTTTATATTAGATAGTAAGGGAGATGTAATTACACCGGCGATGTTGGAAGGAAATATTCTGAAATATAAAATCACTAAATAGTCTGACGCGTTTTTTTGTCTTTGGGCAGGATTATATTAATCCTGCCCAAAGACAATATCCGCTTATAACCTTACCTGTACACCACCTGCTGCACCGATGTAAGCTCCGTTAAAACGGTTATTCCTAACATCTTCAGACCAGATATAATGATTCACCAGGTCTACTCCCAGGTCATGTTTGCTTTCAACATAGTTAAACGTAGGCCCCGCAAATACTTCCACTCTGCTGCCAAAACGATAAGCTGGATAAATCCCTAATGTTTGACGATGAAAATCACCTCCTTTAAAAGCTGTCATGAAGGTATTGGTAGCTTCTGCATTAATTCTGAAATGAGAGAGTAAAGGCAGATGTGCACCGATACCTGCCTGCAGGGCGTATAAAGAAGTACTGTTTTTCGCGTTATATCCCACGCCCAGAATACCATACAGGATCCGGCCACCAGACTTAAAAGCTGCCATGATAGTCGTCGTTTCATCTATGCTCACACTCACCTGTTTTTCTCCGCCTTTTATAATGTTAATAGCCCCGATAGGACACTCATTACTATCTGCAATATTGATGAAACCCACCTGCACACCTTTTACTTTCTTAGCGACGTTCAGGAACCCGGCTACCTGTACATGTACATCAGTTGCTTTATTCATAAAACCAGTTACCTGTACATTTCCTTTATTGGTAATATTCGTGAAGCCGGAGATCTGCGCCTGTGAATTATTGCGGGCCATATTCATGAAACCGCCCACCTGTGTACCGTCCACATCTTTGGATACAATATTCGCAAAACCGGCTGCCTGAAAGCCTTTCAGGCTACCATCCAGATTCATAAATGCGGCTATCTGCGCACCATTGGCATCATTCTTTACCTGGTTCATAAATCCTGCTACCTGTACACTGCGGGAAGTGCGGCCAATATGATTGGAGAAGCCTGCTATCTGCAGGCCGGTAGCGCTGTCTTTGATGATATTGGAGATGCCGGCAATCGCTGCACCAGTTTCTGCTTTGGATAAACCTGCAATAATATTTAATGAAAAATGGTTCGTATAAGCCGCTGCATTTTTACCATTACTGCTCAACGGATAAACGAGTCCTACATGTGCGGGACTTGTAAGTGGTGTCTGCGCAAACGCGCTGCTGGCGAGGGATAAAATTGAAATTACAATTATTACGATCCGGTTGCTGAAGTTAAATGTTCTCATGTTGTGTAATTATTTCGTATAGTATAACGACACGTTGAGGAACATCTACCCCTATGCAATAAATGAAAAATTAAAAAAGACTGATACCGGCCTGCCAGCCCAGCCAGCCCTTGGCTGAACCTCCCATATCAAAAGAAGGATAGTGATTACCGAAATCAATGTAGTGACGTGTGGGATCTATTTTATTCTCGGTGTCGGCTACAGCAATAGACAGTGCAGGTCCTGCAAATAAAGAAATACGTTTGCTGAGCTTTACATTCAGTGAAGGTTGCAGCCGGTATATCTGGGTATTATGATGCCAGCCACCTTGCCAGGTGTTTTGTGCAGTGACTTCTGTTGCAAGAGAAAGTACTTTATTTAAAGGAATATTTTTTCCAATACCATATCCGATAGACCACGCATTATTGTTTTCACCGGTACCAAAACCTCCCAGCAAAATACTGTATAACTCACTGCGGCCAGCCTTCCAGGCGATATTGTAAGGCAACACGTCTGTGGCAAACAATACCACTTTTTTATATCCCCGGCGTACAATGTTAATGATGCCGATGCTATAACCATTCACGCTATCAGCAATATTCACCAGGCCTATCTGCACCCCATCCATCTGCCGCGCATAATTAAAAATGCCGGATATCTGTACGCCTTTCATGGTACCCCGGCTAATATTGCCCGCACCTGCCAGCTGCACCCCGTTCGCATCTTTCTGGCTGTAATTGGCAATACCACTCAGTTGCAGTCCTTCGAGATTACCTTTCGTATAATTTAATGCACCAGACACCTGCCAGCCAATGGTATTACCACGTGTGATACCTGCCAACCCCTGTATTTGCGCACCATTCATGTTACCATATACCTGGCCTACAGCGCCGGTGATCTGCACGCCCCGCAGACTGCTTTCTGTAATATTACTGAAACCGGATACCTGCAAACCAATCATAGAGTCCAGCACATTGTTATGGAAACCCGCTAATTGTACGCCTCTTGTTTTTCCACCTACCACATTCACCAAACCCGCTATCTGTACATCCTTCATATCATTTTTCACAATGTTGAATGCGGTACCTATTTCCACACCATCCACACCGGCAGTATAACCACCCAGCACATTCACGGAAAATTTATTCACTACCTGTCCACTCATGCGGCCATGCGTACCTAGTCCAGGTGTAAGCGATACCTGGTAAGGCTTATCTGCCAGGAAGGCCCCTATATTCAAGCTGGTTAATTTCTGACGGGAGGATAAGAATATTTTAGCAAACCATGTTTTTTCTACCTGTGAATGCCCGGTAATATCTACCGTTTTCAGTTGATAGGTAGTAGGTGAAATACTCACCGCTACTTCCTGATCATAGCCCGTAGTGAGGAACAGAGAGGTATCTGCATACAGGTCCTTACTAACGCTGATGGCTGCGGTAGGATATTTATCCTTTAACCGCAGCCTGAAGTAACCGTCGTTGTTTGTTAATGTAGAAATGAGTTGCTGTCGTTCATAGACACTGGCATTGGGTAGCCGCTGTCCTGTTTTTTTATCCGTGACGACCCCGCTGATCAGATAATATACCTGCGATTGCCCTGAAGATTTTTTTAGCAGGATAATATAATTCCCCGATTCTTTATACTGGTAATCAGAGAGCAACATATCCAGTATCTGTTTTACACTTTTATTCTTTTCCGAGATGCTTACCAGACTGTCTTGCGGAAGCATCGTAGTTAGATAGGAGAAATAAAAACCGCCTTGTTTGCTAATCAAAGTAAGTACCTCTGAAAGTGGCCGCTGCTTTGCTTCTATGCTCACTGTTTTATTCAACAGATTTTGTGCGGCAACCGACATGGAGAAAATAGATCCTAAAAATAAAGTCAGCAATTGCTTAGATAGTAACATACAGTACGAAGGCTATTATTTCAATATGATTTGTGATCCTTTTCTCTCCACTTCAATCTCATAAGTAAGCCCGATTACTTGCAAAGTACTATCCAGCGAACTGTTGGTAAAGGTAGAATTAATCTGCAAATCACGTTTATTATTATCCGCAATAACAATGTTCACACCATATGCTTCATTCAGGATCTCTACCAGTTTCCACAGCGGTGTATTATTACATACAAAGGTTTGTGTGCGGTAATAGCTGTACAGCTCATCGTTATTGCTTTGTTTGCTGGGGGCCGACTGGTCGTTGGTAACAACTGCTTTCTCATGTTGTTTCAGCTGCACGCTGTTGCTATTTTTACTTACTTCCACGGCACCTGTTTCTACGATCACTTCTGTTTTTCCATTTACACTTTTTACATTAAAAGAAGTACCCAATACTCTTACGGTTACATCGTTTACCTTTAATATGAAAGGTTTTCCGGGATCCTGTGCCACATTAAAAAATGCTTCTCCTTCCAGTTTTACACTCCGCTCTTTTTTAAAGGAAGCGGCATACTCAATGGTAGACTGTTTGTTAAGTGTTACCTGTGAGCCATCGGGCAAGGTTTCGTTTTTTATTTGTTGACCGGAGCTCACGATCATGGGTTGCCCATTTGTTTTGGACAGGTACCAGAATCCTGCGGCGCCCAGGAGTACAACAAGTACGGCAGCAATACGGAGTAAAGGTTTCCAGTTTATGCCGGTATCCAGTTGTACAATACGTGCAGTATTTTCGTTGGTGCCTACCCGTTGCTGGAAGCGACTCCAGGCAGCATTTTCATTAACCGTACTAACGGCAGCAAGTTTCTTACTTTCTGTCCATATGAGGCGGAAATGTTCAAAATAACGTTGGTGCTCCTCTTTTTCCGTCAGCCATTCAGCCACTGCTGCTTTCTCCATAGGAGTGGTAATATCCAGCAGATATTTTACCAGGAGGTCATCGTTTATATGATCGGATTGTTTTTTCACTTATGCACTTTTACAGGTGGAGCAAAATTAATAACAAGGGTAGAAAATCTACCAGGTTGAGTCGTAATAAGCGCAAAGCTTTGCCCATCTGGTTTTCCACAGTTTTTATAGAGATATCCAGGCGATCCGCTATTTCCTGGTATTTCAATTCTTCAAACCGGCTCAACTGAAAAACAGTACGGCACTTCTCTGGCAATGCCTGTAAAGCCAGTTCCAGCTTCTCTTCCAGCTCCCGTAACATTACTTTACCGGAAGCGTTTCCGGCGCTTTGATCATTGCTCATCTGATATTTTGAATGTGCCTGGTGGGTGGCTTTTACTTTTTCATGTCGCAGGTAGTTAATGCATTCATGGTATACTGCCCGGTAAAGGTATCCTGAAATGGATTGCTTTATTTTTATATCGCCGGATTTCTCCCACAGTTTGCAAAAGACGTTCTGCACCATTTCCTCCCCCATTATTTCGTCTTTTAACAAGGTACAGGCATAGGAATGCAAGCCTTTAAAATGTGTTTTAAAAACCTGTTCAAATGTTAATGAGTTTTCTATCTCCGGTACGGCAGTACCCGGATTTCTAAATTCCATGCTTAGGGTTTGATATCTAACGTCAAATATAATTCCTTCTGCCAATTGAACTGATTTATTATACGACACGCTGAGGAGCTCCTACCCCTACGCTGTAATGCAAAATTTCCTTGTGGAAACATCCTTTTTGGGATGAAGCCGGCGTACAATTTCATATCTAATTGGTTATCTGTTAAATATGCAATATTATAAAGGTGTTTATATGAAGCACTAACTATCAGGTATTCATCTCCCAAAAGGTAAAATGAAACTAAAAGTAGCGAATACAGGCCGTGATACATCTGTTAGTGGCAAGGAAAAGGGGATACAGCGACAGTTTAAGGCTCCGGAAACGCGTTAACTTTTCTAGTCACTTTAACAATACATTATATTCGTCTTATAGAATATTTCACAACTGGACCACTAATATTGTGAAAATTATCCCGATGAAATTTATCTGTACACTTTGTCTGCTGCTATTAGGAAGCACTGTTCTTTTTGCCCAATCTAAAACGGGTTATATTAATTTTCAACAAATGATTGGTTTAATGCCTGAGAGCAAACAGGCCACTGATACATTAAATGTATTGCAGGAAAAATTAAATCAGGATGGGCAGCAACTGCTGGCGGAGTATACCAAAAAGGTAACGGAGTTCGACAGTATTCAAAACAAACTAACACCTGCCATGCAGGAAGTAAAGGTATCTGAGATTAAAAGTATGCAGGCTAACTTACAGCAGTATAAACAAATGTCAGAGCAAACCATGTCTACCAGGGAACAGGAATTACTTACACCTATATTAGATAAAGCTAAAAAGATTTTGAAGGCGGTGGCTAACGAAAAAGGCTATACGCTGGTGATTGATAACTCCAGAGACGCGGTATTGGTATCCGCAGAAACCGATGATTTGATGCCGGCTGTGAAAGTGAAGATGGGCATCAAGTAAGAGGGCATTTGGGTATTTAGTTATTTAGTTATTTGACTGGTATAAATGTTTGTCGTCTCTTCCGCCATTCTTATATTCTGCAATATGTTTACTACCGGCAAATAATTAAATAACTAAATGTCAAATGTAACTTGTAAAGAACTATATGTGTAAACCGTGCGCCAGCAATGTTTTCCACTGCGGATTGCTACGTACAAATTCTGCCACTTTTTTGCTGGAAGGTACCATACGGATATTCTGTGCAGAAATCTCCTCCATTACTTTTCCCAGCATCATTGGTAATACACCCTGCTTTTCCAACACCGGAGGCACTTCTGCACCAGTCAGGAAAATACGGCTTCCATTTCTTTCGTAAATTACTTTAGCCATTTGTCCAGCGATATGCGCTTCAAACTGCCTGGCTTCCTTGTTGTCAATAATTTTAAAATCCTTCATGATCATAATTATTTTTTACACGATGTTTCTAGCGGTAGCGTACTAAAGGGAAAGTATCTTATGCAAAAGGGAAGTTGATATAAGATAGCATGATTGGTATTAAAATACCCTGAAAAAGCTCATTCCGTCTGCAAATATACTAATATTTTAGTAGAAAACCGTGAAACATTAATATGTAAAAATAATTAATACTTAAAGTAGTTGGCAGGTAAGCCTTTAACGGGAAGTCTTACGTGAAACACACTACCACTAAGGGGATATTCCCTTATTTGCTCCGCTGTCATATGCTCCCGGGCGGTAGTAATCAGCATTTCATCCATATCGGCACCTCCAAAAGCACAGGAAGAAACATGTGGCGCAGGCRCTTCTACCTTACCCAGCAACTCCCCCGTTTCAGGATTCCAGCAATACACACCCCAACCACCCCATTGAGCAATCCATAACATGCCGTTGCTATCCATCGCCATACCATCCGGATCTCCCAGTGCTTCAGGAATACGAATCGCTACGCGCGTAAAGGCAATAGCACCCGTGGCTTCGTCATAACTGAATTCCTGCACTGTACCTGTATGTGTATCGTTATAGTACATCTTATCTCCTTTCCACACCAACCCGTTGGAAATGGTAACGCCTTCCAACTTCACTACCGGCACAGCTTTGCCCGTAATACAATACAATGTCCCGGTGCCTTCTTCTGCCGGCATCTGCATGGTACCTATCCATAGCCTTCCTGCCGGATCGCACTTACCATCATTACATCGCATATTGTCTCTGTCATCGAGTACTGTCAACAGTTTACCCAATCCCTGCTCCGGAGAAAAAAAGGCAATACCCTCTTTCAGTCCCGCTACTAAGGCATTCTGCCCGGCCACCGGTACCAGTGTAGTGACATGGGTACCCGCATCAAAAGCTTGCTGATGCCCGTTTTCATCTCTCATGTAAATAATATGTCCGAGTATATCTACCCAGCACCAGCTCTTTCTTTCCGGCCACCAGCAGGCGCCTTCGCCCAGCTCACTCGTTAACTGCGATAATAACTCCGGTTGATATAACTTCATATTTCTTATTTTAATAAACAACCCTGTTGGCAAACATCCAATATATACTTTTGCGCGTTGATATTGTATATTGCATGCTATAATGATTGTTAATTTCCAGTTCTTTAATTCCGTCTATGAACGTAAAAGTATTTGAAAAACTCCACAAGGAGGGGTTGATAAATGACAACTCCCTGGCATCCGTAAAAACAGCAGAAGAGCATCATTTATTTTCCCTCCACTGGGAAATTAAAACCCTCCTGTATCTCGGCGTATTACTGCTGAGCGGCGGTTTAGGTATACTGATCTATAAAAATATTGACACCATTGGCCACCAGGTAATATTGCTGATCATTGGTGTGATCTGCGCCGGTTGTTTCAGTTATTGTATCCGGCAAAAACTGCCCTTTTCATGGCAACAGGTAAAGTCACCGAATACCTTTTTCGATTATGCGTTACTGTTAGGCTGTCTCACGTTCGTTACTTTTATCGGATACCTGCAGTTTCAATATACCGCTTTCGGTACCGCGTACGGACTCGCTACTTTTATCCCATTGGCAGTACTTGCCATCAGTGCTTATTACTTTGATCACCTGGGTGTGCTGTCCATGGCTATCACCAATCTGGCTGCCTGGATGGGGATTGCTGTCACACCATTTCAGTTACTATCTGCCAATGATTTCAGCAGCCAACGACTCATTTACACCGGCACATTATTAGGTGTGATCCTGTTGTTACTGGCCATGTTATCTACCCAAAAAAATCTAAAGAAACATTTCGCCTTTACCTATCAGAATTTCGGCGCGCATATTATTTTCATTTCCTGCATAGCAGGTATATGCATGTTTGATGACGCTCACTTCTTCTGGTTCCTCTTTATGGCTGGCATAGGTACTTACATCTACCTGCAGGCATTCCGGGAACGCTCTTTTTACTTTGTTCTGATCACCGTCTTATATCTTTATCTCGGCTTCACGATTGTATTCTTCCGGGTGCTTTTCAAGGCGCCGGATATCGGGGGGCTGTACCTCGGATTTTTCTATGTGATCGGCTCTGCTATCGGCGTTATCCTGTTATTGATTAACCTCAACAAAAAAATTAAAAATGCTCGCGTATAATTCCAACACACTCGACAACCTGGAAATAAAAGAAGAAGCGGAAATAGCGCTGAGAAAGGATTGTATTGACGTGGCTACTTATAAAGCCATTGAAGCAGCACATCCCGTAAATTTTTATACGCCTAACCCCATCATCAAAATCGGGCTGTTTATACTCACCACTATTATCATTTGTTTTTCACTCGGACTGCTGACTTTAATGACGCTCGACGCCCTGCGCAGTGAGAGAGGATTTGCAGGCCTCTGTATTTTCGCCGGAGTAGCCTGTTATGTGGCACTGGAATTATTTATACGTGAAAAAAAATTGTTCCGTGCCGGTGTAGATGATGCGTTGTTATGGGGTACTGTGTTATTGCTGATCAGTAGTTTAATTGCTTACGACTTTGACCACGTTTCCATGACTACCTGGTGTCTGGTTACTTTTATAGTAACGCTATTGGCCACCTTACGTTTTGCTGATATGGTGATGGCAGGAGCCGCCTTCCTGGCATTCCTGGGGCTTGTTTTCAGTCTGCTGATCAAACTGGGGCCTGTTTCTAAAACCGTCACTCCTTTTGTGGTAATGGCGCTTTCGCTGGCCGTTTATTTTATAGTAAGAAGATGGATGAAACAGGTGGCTTTCCGGCACTACAAACATTGTTTAACGGTGATATCGGTGCTCGCTTTACTCACGCTTTACCTGGCCGGCAATTACTTTGTAGTAAGAGAAGTCAGTAACGACATGTTTGACCTGCAATTACAGGATGGACAGTCTATACCCGGCGCTTTATTCTTCTGGATATACACGACCATTATACCTTTCATATACCTCTATCTTGGCATCCGTAAAAAAGACGCTATCCTGTTACGCACTGGTATGATCCTGTTAGCAGCCATTGTATTTACCGTCCGGTATTATCACAGTGTAATGCCGCTGGAAACAGCGATGGTAGTTGGTGGCCTGGTATTAACTTTCGGTGCGTGGGCACTGATACGCTACCTGCAGATACCTCGTCACGGCTTTACTTATGTAGAAACAGATGAGCCTTCCCTGGCCGATAAACTAAAACTGGAATCGCTGATCATTGCCCAAACTTATGTACCTGGTGCACATACGCCGGATATGGATTTTGGTGGTGGCACCGGTGGTGGTGGCGGCGCCAGCGGAGATTATTAAAGCGGTTACAGCCTGGCCATAGCAGCGGGCTTAGATCTGCAGCATTCGTAGGGGCATAAAAAAAGCCTGACTGAAATAATCAGTCAGGCTTAAAGAGCGAAAGACCGGGCTCGAACCGGCCACCCCGACCTTGGCAAGGTCGTGCTCTACCAAATGAGCTACTTTCGCAGATGTATTAAGAACTTCGGGATTGGCTTCGCATTAGCTATGAGCGTCATGCGTTACTTGTTATCCCCAACAAGTATTTGGAGCGAAAGACCGGGCTCGAACCGGCCACCCCGACCTTGGCAAGGTCGTGCTCTACCAAATGAGCTACTTTCGCAGGTATTAAAAACTTCGTTATTTTAAGAACTTCTCCCTTCCAYGTGCATTCTTTCGTTTGCTTTGCCCTGTGGCGTTTTTGTTGGGATTGCAAAGATAGGAAACGGACTGAAAACACAAAATTTTTTTTCGAACTTTTCTAAAAAAATTATGCACGGATATATGCACCAACTTACTGAAACACAGATCTGTAAAGCATTTCAAGAGAAAAATTAGTAATACTTTTTATTTACATTGTGTCCGTTACTGCTACACTACGAATGACTAAAGGCTTCTTTTTAGACTTTTTCCGCTTGCCCCACCATACCAAGAAACCCGTTACAGGCAAGGAAGCGCATATTAAGCTGACAATAAATGCAATGATCTTTCCTGCTATGCCACCAATAGCACCTACATGAATATCATAGTTCATTTCTATTAACCGCTCACCTGCATTTTTGTGTGCATCATTACGCCTGCCCAGCAGTTTTGCGCTGTATTGATCAAACTGTAGCTGATCGGATCCATAGTACGTTTCCTTTCCTTTATAGCCACCAATTACATTCACGCCTTTTTCACCACTTGCAGGATAAATGAAAACGCGGTCGTTGCCTTTCAGGATAGGCAACGCTTTCTCAAAAGCGAGGTCCAACGGGTCACCCGTCAATGACGCAGTTCCTTTTACCGACTCGTGCAATGATCTGTCAGGAGGCGTAATACTACGGGAAGCCACTACATACACCGTAGCCTCAAACCAGGTAAATGCCCAAACCATACCTRTCAGGGCCAGGACCAGCGCAAGGATGAGGGCATAAAAGCCCAGCACATTGTGCAGGTCGTAGTTCACCCTTTTAAAACCAGCTTTCCACTTAATTTTAAAGCTCTTATCACGATTGCCTTTAGTCCACTTTTTAGGCCACCACATGATCAATCCGGTGATCAACAGGATCACAAAAATGAAAACGCTCCAACCTACAATCGGCTGCCCGATTGCATTATTTAACAGTAAACTCCAGTGAATAGCTTTTACAACAGAAAAGAAATTGTGCTTATAATCAATGATGCCCGTAACCTGTCCCGTATAAGGGTTCACCATGGCAGATTCATAGTATTCCATGGAGCCGAAATAGGTCAGCGCGGTATCATTCCCTTTGTAGGTCATAAATTCCCACGCCTGGTCAGGGGCAGTATAGGTAGTAATATTACTAATCGGCTTATCGGGACCCAGTGCGGCCTCTGCTGCTTTCTTCAGCTCGCTTAATGGACGTACGCCATGTGCTTCGGGGGTAACAATTAGTTGTTTACGGTAATAGATGTCGTTCACTTCTTTCTGGAAAACAAACAAACATCCTGTAATGCTTACAATCAGCACTATAATTCCTGCTCCCAGGCCTAACCAGAGGTGCAATTTTTCCACTGCTATCCTGAAAAGCGACTTATGTTGCTTCTTTTTTAATTTATCCGTCCGTTTAAACATAGATCAATACCGTGGGTAGCTATTATTCCCGAGATACAAAAATCCTTGTAAAAAGGCATTTTCACTACTCGGATCCGGAATTTCATTTACGCAAAAGGGAAAGATGGGGCATAAAAAAAACCTCCCCCGGAAAAACCGGAGGAGGCCTGGATAATTATGTTAAAGCCGTTGCTTACTTATATTTTGGATTATACAGCGAGCTTCCCTGTACTTTTACTTCAGGTTTTCCGGCATATCTATGTGCATAAAGGCCGTAGCTAAGCCCCAGGATAAAGGCCACCAGGCAAAACAACTGCACGTAAAATAACCAGCGGGAGCGGGAAACCTTATCTAAGGTAATATCGTATTTATTTTCTACTGTATTCTGTTCCATAATCAGTTTATTTCCGATGCAAACCTACATAATATTTTGAAATTTTCGAAGTTATTTGGCCGGTAACGAAAACTTTTGCCTGCTAAATCAGCTCGGAGAATTTCTTATGTTTTAAAAAATAATACCTCCAGATCATGATACCATGAAACACGCCCTTCATTTTCATCAGCTTCATTTCCGGTAAATCATCCTTTCTCACATATTTACGGCGCCAGCGGTAGTAATCCTTATAAGCACGGTAAATAGCAGCCATATCCTTGGGCTTCCCTGCTACCAGGCTTTTAACACCTGCCAGGATATCCAGGAAAAAACGTTGTACCAGTACTATCCACCGATCCTCACTATGCAGGTTTTTCCACAGCATCATCAGGTTATTCCGGAAGTTCAGATACAGCTTACGGGGATTTCCCTGGGGCAAACTTCCCCCGCCCACATGAAACACTGTGGAGTCCGGGCAATAACAAATACGGTACCCTGCCCGCTGTAAACGCCAGCAAAGGTCCACTTCTTCCATATGTGCAAAAAAATCGCGATCAAAACCATTTACCTGGTGAAAACAGGCCGAACGTATAAACAACGCTGCTCCCGTAGCCCAGAAAACGTCCTGCACATCGTTATACTGTTCCTGGTCCTTTTCTGTAGTATACAGGATACGTCCCCGGCAGAAGGTATAACCCAGGATATCCATCCAGCCTCCGGCTGCACCGGCATACTCAAACTCGTCCGGCTGCAGATAAGCCCTCATTTTAGGCTGACAGGCAGCAATACGGGGATCTTGCTGCATTAATGCCACCACCGGCTCTATCCAGCCAGCTTCCACTTCCACGTCCTGGTTCAGCAACACATAAATATCTGCTTCTACCTGTTGCAAGGCGTCATTATAACCGCCGGCAAAACCGTCATTACTGGCATTACGGATAATCCGGATCTGCGGGTAATGTTGCGCCACAAAAGCCACACTGTCGTCCGATGAGGCATTATCTGCCAGCACCAGCTGCAGGTTGCCGTAAGTAGAACGGCAAACAGACGGCAGGAACTTCTCCAGGAAAGATTTTCCGTTCCAATTTAAAATAACAACTGCTACTGATGGCAATACGGGCAACTGATATTACGTTTAGCGTGAACAATTATTTTTGAGATGCAAATATGCAACAAAGGATTTTAATATTTGCTAATCATTACAGAATCAGACAAGCCAAATATGGCTTAAATTAGAAGTATGTTTAAACAGTATATCGGATGGAAGTTTGTACTGGCCTCCATAGCAGTGCTCATCATTGGGACCACTATATGGTTTGTAAGTAATTTATCAAAGAATATTCAGGAAGAAGAAAGGAAAAAAGTAGCTATCTGGGTGGAAGCCAACCGCGAATTGCTGCGGGCGGATACTGATGCCAACCTCAATCTGGCCATCAGCATTGTGACCAACAACACCACCATCCCCCTGATACAGACCAATGAGGATGGGAAAATAATGGATAGCCGAAATCTCGACTCCATGCGCATTATGCAGGATCCCAGGTATCTCCCCGATGAACTGCTGGCCTTCAAAAAACAACATCCCCCCTTTATCATGGAGGTAGATGCCAGGCAAAAAAAATATAATTACATCTATTACGGCGACTCGCTTATTCTCCGGCAAATCCGCTACTATCCCTACATACAACTCATAGTAGTTACCCTTTTTATCGCCATCGTGCTTTTTGCCTTATCCAGTACCAACCGTGCCACCCAAAACCAGGTATGGGTAGGACTGGCCAAAGAAACGGCCCACCAACTCGGTACGCCACTATCCTCCATGGAAGCCTGGCTGGAAATTCTCCGGGAAAATGAAGCCAATACCACCCTGGTAACGGAGCTATCGAAAGACGTAGATCGCCTGAAACTTATCACAGACCGCTTTTCGAAAATAGGAAGCATCCCAAAACTGGAAGAAAAAGACATCGTGGAGCAGATCCGGAATATGACCAACTATATCCGCAAAAGAGCACCACAAAAAGTACAATTAACGGTGCATAGTGCAGAAGAAGAGCTACCAGCTATGATCTCTCCCCCGCTTTTTGATTGGGTTGTGGAAAACTTATTAAAAAATGCGTTGGACGCCATGGAAGGCAAAGGAAAGATCGATATTACCATAGAAAACCATCCTACTTTTATCACGGTAGATGTGTCGGATTCCGGAAAAGGGATTCCGAAAATGAGCTTCGAAAAAGTGTTCAAACCCGGATTCAGCACCAAAAAGCGGGGATGGGGCCTTGGACTCTCCCTCGCCAAACGGATCATAGAAGAATACCACCGCGGCAGGCTCTATGTAAGGTCGTCTGAAATCAACAAAGGAACCACTTTCAGGATCGTACTGCGAAAATAATGACCCGTTTCAGCAAAATATGAATAAATAAATTTGCTTATTTTAAAAAAGCCGTTATTTTTGCACCCCATTCTACCAGATGCGAAGGTGGCGAAATTGGTAGACGCGCTACTTTGAGGTGGTAGTGCCTGAAAGGGCTTGGGAGTTCGAATCTCCTCCTTCGCACACAAAAAAGACTTGCTGAATCAGCAGGTCTTTTTTCATTTATATCCATCCTTAACAATTACCTAACCCCTCCTTAACGCCCACCTAACAATAAATTTCCAATTTGCACGCACACCCCAATCGTATTACGACCCCTCGAAAACCCTTTACCTGTTGTTTGTTTCTACTAACGTTGATTAATAAGGAAGGATGAGGAAACTCCTTCCTTTTTTTATTAAGGCAACCAATCCCCTATCTTTACTTAATTTTTTTACTGAATACTATGGGAACATCAATCACCTGTCCCAGTTGCAAGCACCAGTTTGTCATGGAGGATGCCTTTGCAGCGGATATCGAAAAAGAAATGAGGAGTAAAATGGAAGATGAATGGCRCCGCCGCCTCAAGTCTCTCCAGGACGAGAAAGATACGCTCCTATCCGAAAAAAATAAGATGGCACTGGAACGCCGTCAAATAGAAACACTGAAACAACAACAGGAAGAAGAAGTGAATAAGCGTGTCCTGGTGGAGAAAAAACAACTCCAGGAAACGATGGAAGGAGAACTGCGCAAATCCATTACTGCCGACCTGGACAACCAGATGGCGGTGTTAAGAGAAGCTAACCAGGAGCAGGAAGAAAAGCTCAGGGAAGCCCGTAAACAGGAACTGGATTTTCTGCGCAAAGAACAGGAACTGAATACCAAAGAACAGGAACTGGAAATTAACCTGCAAAAGAAATTACTGGAAGCCCGTTCTGAGCTGGCAGATAAAATACGTAAAGAAGAATCTGAGCGAAACAGTCTCCGGGATACGGAACACCAGATGCGTTTAAAAGAACTGGAAAAACAACTGGAAGATCAACGCCGACTCGCAGAAGAGATGAAACGCAGGGTTGAACAGGGTTCTACGCAGTTGCAGGGAGAAGCCCAGGAACTCGTGCTGGAAGAAATGCTGCGCGCCAATTTTCCATTTGATGAAGTCACCCCGGTAGGAAAAGGCGTACGTGGCGCCGATTGCGTACAATTGATCCGCAATCAGTTCGGACAGGAATGCGGCCGGATCATTTACGAAAGCAAACGCACCAAAGAATTTATTAAAGACTGGGTAGAAAAACTCAAAGCAGATATGCGTAGCCAGGGTGTTGATGTAGCCATTCTCGTTACCCAAACCATGCCTAAAGACATGGAACGCTTCGGTGAAAAAGATGGTATCTGGATCTGTACTTTCGCAGAAGTAAAAGCACTGGCCTATGTGTTGCGCGATGGTATCATAAAAATTTCCAGTAAGCTCCGCACCCAGGAAAACAAAGGCGATAAAATGCATATGCTCTACGAATACCTTACCGGTGGAGAGTTTGCAGAACAATGGAAAGCCATCCGTGAAGGATTCATGTCCATGAAATTATCGATACAACGGGAAAGGGATGCCATGGAAAAACTCTGGAAATCACGCGAAAAACAACTCGAAAAAGTATTACTGAACGCAGCACATATCAGAGGATCGATTGAAGGCATTGCCGGCAGCGACTCTGTAGACCTGCAACTGCTGGAGGATGCAGCGGATGAAATACTGGATTAATTTTTATTTTTTTATTTATATACGCCTATGCAGTCATCTATCAATACCATTATTTTTGATCTGGGAGCAGTATTAATTGATTGGAATCCCAGGCATCTGTATCGTAAACTTTTTTCTTCTGAAGAAGAAATGGAAACATTTCTGCGCGATGTTTGCACATCCGACTGGAATGAAGCACAGGATGAAGGCAGAACACTCGCTACAGGTACTGACTTGCTCGTAGCCAGCTTTCCACATCACGAAGAAAACATCCGCGCCTACTACGGCAGATGGTCCGAAATGCTGGCCGGAGAAATTGAAGGCACCAAAAATATATTACAACAGTTGAAAGAAAGCGGACAATATAAATTATATGCGCTCACCAATTGGTCTGATGAAACATTTCCTATAGCACAGGCTATGTATCCTTCCCTTCATTGGTTTGATGGCGTAGTGGTATCTGGTCGTGAAAAAATGCGTAAGCCCGCCGCCGCCTTTTATCAGCTGTTATTAGACAGGTACCAGGTAGCTGCTGCCAACGCTTTATTCATCGATGATAATGAAAGAAATGTGATTGCCGCAAGAGCGTTCGGTATCGACAGTATTTTATTCGAAAATCCACATCAGTTAAAAATTGAATTAGAAAATAGATCTATTATTATTTAATCCACTTCGTTAATAATTGAATCTGTTAACCCTTCTTTCACTTTAGGATTTCCTTAACACTCCACAGCTAAACTTTCTGTAACAATCAACTATCTAATCCGTTCAAGAGAGAGGAAACACGGAAAACATGATTGTCAGGAATACCAACCTGTTTTGGTTCATCATTGTTAGCCTGTAAGGAAATTATTTTTTAAATTAATACGCTAGGACATGAAAAAAACTTTGTTTTTATTCAGTGCCGCTGCCGCAGTGGTAGCGATGGTTTCATTCAGCAGCTGTCGTAAAGATCCTTTGAAAGATATGACTAATGAAGAGTCAAGGATCTACATTACGAATCACGATAGCACCGCAAATTTCACATCTTATTCAACATTCAGCATAGTAGACTCGGTAGCTGTATTAACGCGTAGCGCGGATACCGCTAAAAAAGCATTGACGGACTATGATAAAAAACTGATTGCATCTGTTACTGCTGCAATGCAACAACGAGGATATACACTGGTGAACAAAGCGGCCAAACCCGATCTGGCAGTGAATCTTACCCGTATAGATAATTCCTATACCAACATCTCCTGGAATCCGGGATGGTGGGGCGGTGGTGGCTACTGGGATCCAGGTTACTGGGGATATCCCGGTGGTGGCTGGTATTGGCCTTCTTACTACACCGTATACCAGGTAAATGAAAAACAAGTGGCGATCGATCTTTTCGACCTGAAAAATCCGAAAGGAAACAAGCTGACAGCTGTATGGAACGCACTGTGGCGCGGATCAGGCGTATGGACTACCGGAAATATAGACCCCATGGTACAGGCATCTTTTGCCCAGTCCACTTACCTGAGTAAAAAATAATGTTGACTTGAACTTTTAAATTGACAGGAAGATGAAAAAGATTATAAACTGGATATTGATTTTTGCAGGATGTTTTGCAGCGCAGACAGTATCTGCACAGGTTCGTCCACCATTATCAGTGGATATCAACTATTCCATCGCACAGCCATTTGGCTCACTGAAAGATTATACCGACAAAACCAGCTTCCGTGGCTGGAGTGCAGGATTACAATATATGCTGAATGATCAATGGTCAGTGGGTCTCCGTTTCGGATTCCAGGACTTTTATCAGAAGCTCCCACGTGCTGTTTATCCCGATAAACAAGGGGATGTATCCGCCGTACAAACACGTACACTCCAGGTGATCCCTATTCAGGCCACCGTGAGTTATGCATTCACCAAACCCGGATCAGCAGTCATCCCATACGCAACAGTAGGCGTAGGTACAGCAAATATGAATTATGAAAAATATTGGGGTGAGTTTGTTGAAAAGAATAACAGCTGGCAGTTTCTCGTAAGCCCCGAAATAGGTATCAACGTTCCTTTTGGCAAGGCTTCACCAGTAATGTTTAATGCGAATGTGCGCTACAATTATGCACCGTATAAATATGGCGACATTACCAGCTACAATACCCTCCAGGGAAATATTGGGTTGAAGTTCCATTTGAACTAAGACTCACTTTTGTCCATATTCTAAGAAAGAAAAGTGAGAGTGGATCCCATCCGTTAAACCAGCGGATGGGATATTTTTTTTCAGAATTCCATGTATTGCTGAAACCCTTTGCTAAACGCCTCTTTAATAGTACCCTCTTTATCTTTATAGATGTAAATAGCTTCCAGTCCGTACTCCGCATGTGCTGCAATATAAGCCAGTCCCTTTTCTACCCCCATTAAGATGAGCGGATTATCAAATGCGTCTGCCGTAAAACAATCTTTTGCAATCACCGTTACACTGATAATATTATTGTGCAATGCCACCCCTGTTAACGGATGAATGGTATGTGCAAAACGGGTACGTCCCTGATCAAAAAAGCGGCGGTAATTACCACTGGTAGCAATGCCTTTATCCGGAAGCCGCACCAGCCCCTGCACGGGCTCATAAGTGGTATCACCTGGCGATGGCCTTTCTATTCCCACACTCCAGACTTTATGTTGATGATTGTGACCTTTTGCGCACAGCTCCCCGCCCACATCTACCAGGTAATTATTTATGCCCTGCGCAGCCAGAAAATTACCCAGCACATCTACGGTATATCCCTGTGCAATGCCATTACAATCTATCTGCACCCCTTTTTTTGTAGTATACAACTCATTCCCTTTTACGTGGAGATAACGCGAACCTATATACGACATCGCCGCTTTGATACTATCCGGCGGTGGCACACCTTTAAAGGATGGTTTGCTCACCCCGAATCCCCACAGGTACACCAGCGGTTTAACGGTGATATCAAACAGACCTGCTGTGGCTTTATTGGTAAACAGGGCTTTTTTTATCACCGCCTGCATATGTTCATCCATTTGTACCCGACCGGTTTCATTGAAACGATTAATGACAGAACCCGGCTTATACAAAGAAAGTGATTGATCAATCACGCGGAAGATAGAATCTATGCGCGGTTGCAGCGAAGTTGTATCTGCAGACAAATATTTCACAATGTAGTAGGTGCCTTGTGCTTTGCCTTCACAGGCCACCAGTTTCAAGACAGGCTCCTGCTGCGCTTTAGCCGCAGTAGCCCATAGCAGGATACCTGCAAATAATAATTTGTTCATTTTTAATTCAACTGTTGGCGCTAAGTTATCTCCATTTCAGTATAGCTGCAAGCGCCTGCTCATGGCTGCATTTCTGAAAGCTATCTTCGCTGCATTTCTATTCGCTGCATTTCTAAAAGCTAACTGCTAATAGCTAAAAGCTATTTAAATGCATCAAATCCGGTTACGTCCATACCGGTTATCAGTAAATGTATTTCATGTGTGCCTTCGTAGGTCATCACGCTTTCCAGGTTCATCATATGCCGCATCACAGAAAATTCACCGGTAATGCCCATACCGCCTAAAATGGTGCGGGCGTTGCGGGCAATATTGGCCGCTACCTCGCAGGAATTGCGTTTCGCCATGGAAATTTGTGCAGGGGTAGCTTTGCCTTCATTTTTCAATACCCCCAGGCGCCAGTTGAGCAATTGTGCTTTGGTGATTTCAGTGATCATTTCTGCCAGCTTTTTCTGTGTCAGCTGGAAACCGCCAATTGGGCGACCGAACTGGATGCGTTCTTTCGCATAGCGGAGGGCCGTATCGTAACAATCCATTGCCGCGCCTATCGCTCCCCAGGCGATGCCATAACGAGCGGAAGAAAGGCAGGATAATGGCCCTTTTAATCCTTTTGCATCAGGCAGTATATTTTCTTTAGGTATTCTTACATTATCAAAAACCAGCTCACCGGTGGCGCTGGCACGTAAGCTCCACTTTCCTTTCGTTTCAGGTGTGGTAAATCCTTCCATGCCTCTTTCCACAATAATGCCGCGGATAACACCGGCTTCATCTTTTGCCCATACTACTGCGATGTCTGCAAAGGGGGCATTGGATATCCACATTTTGGCGCCATTCAGTATTACATGATCCCCATCGCTCGTGAAGTTGGTGATCATACCGGCCGGATTGGAGCCATGGTCAGGTTCGGTGAGCCCAAAGCAGCCCATGAATGCTCCTGTAGCCAGTTTAGGAAGATATTTTCGTTTCTGTGCTTCACTGCCAAAAGTAAAAATGGGATACATCACCAGCGATCCCTGCACCGAAGCGGTAGAACGGATACCACTGTCGCCGCGCTCCAGCTCCTGCATCATGAGTCCATAGGAGATGTGGTCCATTCCTCCTCCTCCATATTCTGTTGGAATGGTAGGACCAAAACAGCCCAGTTCTCCGAGTCCATCTATAATCTGCGTGGGAAAAGTGGCCCGCTGGCAATAGTCTTCAATGATAGGCGATATTTCTTTCTTCACCCATTGTCTGACCGCATCACGGGTCAACAGGTGTTCTTCTTTCAGCAAAGCATCTACGGCAAAGTAATCGGGTGACTGAAACAGATCTTGTTGCATTAACTACAGGTTTAATACCCAATATAAGAAATTACGAATTACGGAGTTGCGGGAAGCAGGCAGGTGTAATGAAAAAATGCTGTCAGGGGCTATAGTGGCTGCATAAATAATGCAGTCTCCTGCAAAATCTTCGCTGTTATAAACGCGTTAATTCGAGACAAGTTAGTACCTTTCCATCAAATTAGAGAGCTATGGCAAGCAAAGTTATACCTGCGCTTTTGCTATTGGGATTCTTAGTCGTTGTGATGTTATCATTTCACCCCACACCATTACAATCTGTTGCACTCAAGGTGCTACCCCCAAAAGTCAAATCAGGCGCTACCCCTGAATTAAAAAGGTACTGGATGGTCTTTTTACGGAAAGGCTCCAGACGCGACCAGGATACCGCGGTTGCAGCAAAAATCCAATGTGATCATCTCGCTAACATCCACCAACTGGCCGATGCGGGCAAAATTATTGTGGCAGGCCCTTTTGGAAACGATGAAGATCTGCGCGGTATTTTAATTATGAATTGTGAAGACAGTCTCGAAGTAGTATCTCTGGTTAACAGGGATCCTGCAGTGGTGGCAGGCAGACTGGTATTTGATGTAAAGCCGTGGTGGACAGTAAAGAACGCGGTGTTTAAGTAAAGAATTACGAATTTCAAATTACGAATTACGGATTTGTGGGTAGATATAAGCGAAGCAGATATTCGCGTTTACTATCTTCTCACAAATCCGTAATTCGTAATTTGAAATTCGTAATTCTTTATACTGTCGCAGCAATCTTATTCAGGTATCCTGCCATTTCCTGTTGATATTTTATGGCCACATTTCTGGCATCTGTTGCGAAATCTTCTCCATTACCGGCATAAATAATGGCACGGCTGGCATTTACCAGTAACCCGCAATCCTTATTCATGGCCTGTGTAGAAATTTCTTCCAGACTGCCTCCCTGTGCACCTACGCCCGGCACCAGGAAGAAATGATCTGGAACCAGCTTACGGATATATCCCAGTTGGGTAGATTGTGTAGCGCCTACAACAAACATCAGGTTGTCTGGTGTACCCCATTCCACACCGGCTTTCAGTACTTTTTCAAACAGGAATTCATCGCCCATCTGTTGCATCTGAAAATCCTGGCTGCCTTCATTGGAGGTGAGTCCAAGCAGGATGGCCCATTTTTCAGAAAACTGCAGGAAAGGTTCCACACTGTCTTTTCCCATATAAGGCGCCACGGTAACGGAGTCGAACTTATAGGTTTCGAAAAATGTTTTGGCATACTGGGTAGATGTATTGCCTATATCACCACGTTTGGCATCAGCAATTGTAAATATACCGGCAGGGATATACTCTACGGTGCGTTGTAAACTTTCCCAGCCACGGATACCCATACTTTCGTAAAAGGCCGTATTAATCTTGTAGGCTACACAAAGATCTTTGGTAGCATCAATAATCGCCTTGTTAAAGGCAAACACCGGATCTGCATGAGAAAGCAGGTGTTTTGGAATCTTTTGTATGTCTGTATCCAGTCCTACACAGAGGTATGACTGCTTTTCCTTAATCAGATTCACCAATTCCTGTYGATTCATAGTCGGTTAATTTGGGGCGCAAAGTTAAGTAAAACTTAAGTATTGACGCTTCTTTAAACATATTATGATTACCTGTAATTGAAAACAACTCTAAATATTCACTGTGGTAGTTGTGGTTTACCAACATAATTTTTATGAGGAAGATAAATTAAAGATATTCCTTTTTGCGAATACGCGCATCAACAAAAAATAAAATAATTCTTCTATTTTTCTGCTGCCCGGCGGGCTTCCATTTCTGCAGCCACACGCAGGGAATTTTCATCCCCCAACGCCCGTAAATGGGCAATTACGCTGTAATAATCTGTATCTTTTTTATTCTGGCTGAGCTTATAATTGGCATTCACGTCTCTCACAGTAAGTTCAAATCCAACAATCGCCTTTACATTATTCCCGAGTGTTTTATCATCAATATCTGTAATATGCACCGGGCAGGCAGATGCGGCTTCATAGTGGTCCATCAGGGAATCCAGTGCAGCAATTACTTCCGCCTCTTCCTGTATCCTGATCTGTCCGTGAATATGCACGGCCATATAGTTCCAGGTGGGGATTTTCTCTTTTTCATACCAGGAAGAAGAAATATAGGCATGATGTCCGGAAAAAACAGCCAATGTATCGCCCTTGCTGAAATACTCCCATTGCGGATTAATCCTGGCAATGTGTCCATGTAACACAAAATTTCCGGGTGTTTTTTCTACCAGCGTCATGGGAATATGAGTGGCGTGTGGTACACCGGCATCATCCACATTAATCAGCAAACCAAAACCATTTTCTTTGATAAAAGCGGCAATAGTATCCCAGTTGGTTTCCCTGGTGAGTTTTGGAGTATACATCTGAAGAAAGAATTACAAATTACGAATTACAAATTACGAATTACGTTTGTTGTGAAACGCCGTAATTCGTAATTCATAATTCGTAATTTTCTAAACGATAATATCAACGATCTTGGTAGGTGCTATGTTGGCGTTACGCATCGCTATACTACGGGCGGCGGCACCTGCAACATCCAGGAATGCTTTACGGATAATTTTCTCATCCCCGGCCATAGCAGGCACACCGGCATCACCACCTTCGCGGATGCTTTGTACCAGTGGTATCTGTCCCAGGAAAGGTATTTCCAGTTCTTCTGCCAGGCGTTTACCGCCTTCTTTACCAAAAATATAATATTTGTTATCCGGTAACTCTGCTGGCGTGAAATAGGCCATATTTTCCACTAAACCAATGATTGGCACATTAATCTGTGATCCCTGGAACATGGAAATTCCTTTTTTAGCATCTGCCAGCGCTACATCCTGTGGAGTGGTAACAATCACTGCACCGGTAACAGGTACGGTTTGTACCAGGGTCAGGTGAATATCACCAGTACCAGGAGGCATATCGATGACCAGGTAATCCAATTCATCCCAGTATACGTCGGTAATAAACTGTTTTAATGCGCTGCTGGCCATGGGGCCACGCCACACAACTGCTTGTCTTTCATCGATCAGCAAACCAATAGACATTACCTTGATACCGAATTTCTCAATCGGCTGAATCATGCCTTTACCGTCTACATTCACCATCAGTGGCCTTTCTCCACGTACACCGAACATGATAGGAACGGAAGGACCGTAAATATCAGCATCCATCAACCCTACTTTAGCACCATCCCTACCCAATGCCAGGGCCAGATTGGCCGCCACAGTGGATTTACCCACGCCTCCTTTACCGGAAGCCACCACTATAATATTCTTCACATTAGACAGTACACCTTGTCCGCTTGTTCTTTTGGTACTCACATTGGCGGTCATCACTACTTCCACTTCCGCATCCCTGCTCACTATCATGTGAATAGCATTCACACAGGCATTCCTGATCAGGTCCTTTAACGGACATGCCGGCGTGGTAAGTATGACTGTAAATTTTACTTTGTTGCCGTCAATCTCTATATCTTTTACCATGTTCAGCGTAACGAGATCTTTCCCCAGATCTGGCTCCTCTACGTTGCTCAGGGCCTTTAAAACCTGCTCTTTCGTGATCATAAATTGTTGTTAATTTTGAATCCAGACAGCAAAGTTAACCCAATTGGGATTTAATTTACAATTTCTCTGGGCAGCTGATCAACTGCATGGAAACACGTAATTAAATTTTTATATCTTAGGGCCGGCATGCATCAGAAAAGATCCTACATACTGTCACTCATAATTGTTTTCCTTTTGTCTCCTTTCCTGTTGAAAGCACAGATTGCGGAATTCAGAGACAGCGTCATTCAGATTTCAGGTATTACCATGACAGCAGACAGCCTCCGGGCCATCCCTGCGGTAAGCGTACTGGTAAGAGGTCAGGGCAGAGGTACCATTTCCAACAGATCCGGTATATTCTCCATCGTAGTGTTTAAAGGTGATACCCTGTCATTCAGCGCAGTAGGCTTTAAGCATAAAAACTACCGGGTACCGCCAGATATCAAAGGAAACAGTTTCTCCCTGATACAACTGATGGTAGAAGATACCACCTATCTCCCGGTCACCATCATCAAGCCCTATCTCTCAAAAGAAGAATTTGAACGTGCCTTCGCTAATATGGACATCCCCGATGATGCCTATGAGGTGGCACGAAAAAATACCAACAACGCCAGGCTCCGTGCCATGGCCCGCTACACTCCTGTTGATGGACGTGAAGGCGTAAACCAATACCTCAACAAACAGGCACAGAGCCTCTACTATGCAGGTCAGCCGCCACCACAGAACATCTTTAACCCGCTGGCATGGGCACAATTTATCCAGGCCTGGAAGCGAGGCGACTTTAAAAGGAAAGACGATAGTTACAGCAACTAGTTCGTAACGGGTAATTCTTTAAATTAGTGGCTTATTCAATTCTGACAAATCACTACACCATGCAAAAAATTGCGGTAATCGGCGCTGGTACCATGGGAAATGGTATTGCGCATGTCTTTGCTCAACACGGCTATGCCGTTACTTTAATAGATGTTTCTGCCCCGGCACTTGATAAGGCACTACAAACCATTACCCGGAACCTCGACAGGCAGGTGACCAAGGGAACTATTACAGAAGCCGTTAAAACTCAAACGATTGGCAACATCTCCCTGCAAACAGATCTCGCTACCGGCGTAAAAGACGTTTCCCTGGTAGTGGAAGCAGCTACCGAAAATATTTCGCTGAAGCTGAAAATATTCCAGGAACTGGATCAACATGCCCCTGCCGACGCGATCCTGGCCACCAACACGTCCTCTATTTCTATTACAAAAATTGCAGCAGCCACCAAACGCCCTGCTAAAGTAATAGGCATGCACTTTATGAATCCCGTACCAGTCATGAAACTGGTAGAGATCATCAATGGCTATGCTACCGATAAAGACGTGACCAACACCATTGTGGCGCTCTCTGAAAAACTGGAGAAAGTTCCCTGCGTGGTAAATGATTATCCGGGCTTTATTGCTAACCGCATTCTGATGCCCATGATCAACGAAGCTATCTGCTCCCTGTTTGAAGGCGTAGCTGAAGTTGCAGAAATTGATACTGTCATGAAACTGGGGATGGCTCACCCGATGGGACCCTTGCAGCTGGCCGATTTCATAGGATTGGATGTTTGTCTTTCCATCCTGCAGGTGCTGCATGATGGCTTTGGCAATCCTAAATATGCACCTTGCCCACTGCTTGTGAACATGGTAACTGCAGGCTATTTAGGCGTGAAAAGCGGAGAAGGATTTTATAAATATACTGCCGGTAGCAAAGACCTGGTAGTAAGTGAAAGATTCAGCAGATAATAAACAACGGGTAGTATATGCAGCTGATTTAGCTACCTATACTACCCGCTAATAGTTTATTCGTCTCCGTTATACTACAGCAACCCTACTTTCCATTTATTCTCCCAAACAGATTCCCGCTTCTTGCCATCAATTAACCAACTGCCGCCCACTTTTACAACAACGTAGATAAAATGCTCCGGCATCGGTTTGGTCCTTGCCGTGCTGATGGCAATTCTGCCGGCACGCTCACTAATTCTTTTGACAAGCGTATATCTTCTTCTGATGCCATTGTAATGACTCGCTAATTCGTTATCAATCGCTATCTGATTTTATCCAAAATGCTGATGGCCAGGTTTCTGGAAGCATCGCTTTGCGATGTTATTTTAGTCAACAGCTGGACGTCTTCTTCCGTATTGAAATAAACATTTACGCCGCTCTGCATAAATACGACTGTTTCTTCTTCATCCCCATAGATCGCCACTATTTCCGCATCATATTTTGTAACAAAGTCAGTATAATCAGTCAATGCTGTTAATACGGCCGAACGCAGCATTTCTATCTGCTCCGCTGTTATTTGATTTGAGAAAGTATCATAAACAAAAGAAACCGTAAAATCTTCCAGGTAGAAGTAATACATAGGTACCTCCTCTCCAAAAACACTGTCGCTGTTTTCTTTGAGCCAATCTATATTAACTTTTTTTCCTTCTTTATCAAAAAAACTACCCGAATGAATAAATTTATCAATATTGAATTCCATCATAAGTGCTAATGCTGTTTGAGTGCTTTTGAAGTTGTTTCGAAATCTCTTTTGTTATTTGGATAATTTTGATGCGCAGCATCTGCTACCGCGGCAAGCTTAGCACGATTCTTAGGATTAGCAGCAAACTTATCTACCGCTTCCGTTATTTTATTCCATTTTGATGCATCCTTCCCCATAATTGCCGTGGCTGTTGGATCTGCTGGTTTATACTCAATGTTATATTTATCAGGAATTATTTTTCCTTTTTTATCCAGCTGTGGTGTTCCCACAATTTCAACGTGCATTGTTTCTCTTCCATCCGCTACGTTGACATGTACTCCCCTGGCAGGAACATCTGTCAATGCAGTATTCATAGAAACACCAATCTCTCTTGCCAGGCCCAACACATCTACCCATCGGTTCGGATCTCCAACATACCCGTACAATCTTATTCCCCCTGCCAACCCTATCGGGTCCTGACTTAAATACATCCCTTCTTCGGGTGAATAATACCTAAACCTGTTATACGCCAGTCCTGTTTCCTCATCTTCATATTGCCCCTGATAAAGATAATTACAAAATGTTTTATCCCCGTGTAGTTGTCTCGTTTTTCCATAGCRATCCAGCTCACGCTCCCACACCTTACCGCCAAAAGCATCATATGCGTGGGTAGGCGTACCCAGATGATCCGAAATAATACTGTATGAATCGCTTCCGACAATTTTTGCACAGGGCACAAATGAATCTTCCTCAAAAATCCAGGTAACCAGATCTTCCACCGGTATCCTTTCTTCCTGCAGGTCGCCATTGGCGGTTGCTGCTAAATAGGGAGGATAATCACCCTTATATTGCCATTCATGCAAAGGAACATGCCCATCCCACAACCAGCGCGTTACTGTTTGTTTACGTTTATTGACTTTGGCAATACGTCGCCCTAAAGGATCATAACTAAATACTATTTCACCTCCTGCAGGTGCAATCACACGGTGTAATAAACTATTCCCTTTCCATTCGTAGATCCAACCAGTTCGGCTGCCTTTGAGTGTTATCCCCGCGGCGTTGGCATATGCCTTTTTATCTTCTGCAGTGGTGTGATGATTATTCTTAAATTCTTTAAACACCAGATTGCCTTCTACATCATAATGATAGTAGTAATCCGGACACTCCAGCAACCGGCCACCTTTGCCATATACCCGATCTTTCCGTGCCGGTGTACGGAACAGGTTACCTAATTTATCCGGTATCCGGTAAACAATAGCAGCAACATCACCAGGCTGCGCATAGGTAGCACTCACCAGGTTATCAAACTCATCATAGGCAAATTGTGTCTGTACTCCAGACAATTCATTGATGATACGGCGTACCTGCATCGACTGCCCCCATTCGTAACGGATGCGGCTCTGCTCTGTATTATCCACGCCAATAGATCGTCGTATAACCCGCCCTTGTTTATCCCGCTGTGTTTGTACGTTCACCCCACCCACCAGCATCCGCTGCAATTCCTGTCCGCTGTGATTACGCTCCCAGGTGGCCGTCCAGTTATCTGATATGCCATTCGATGCTTTCATTTTTTCCACAAACCCGGCCACGCTGTATTGCAGACTAACAGCAGCACCAAGACTACTACCTGTGAAACAATGATCCCCCGCTTCATCGTATTCATGCGTCACCTCATTCGTTCCCTGTATTTCACTGGTCACGCGACCATAAGCATCCCGTTGCAGGGTAATTTCGCCATCTTCATTAAAAGCCCCTGTCAGCAAACCATCTTTATCATAGCCATAGGCTGCAGTAGTACCGTCATGAAATTCTTCACGCACTACCCGGCCTACACTATCATAATCATACATTGTACTGCGGTTGCCTGGACGAATTATTTTTTTAATGCGCCCTGCTTCATCCCGCTCATACCTGCGTTGTATGCCATCAAAGCCCCATTCGTGAATGGTTTTTCCCGTCGCATCCGGTTCCAACCGGTACATCTCGCCTCCTTCATTGGCAATGCTACGCAACTGCAGCTCCGCATCATAGTTGAAGCGAACATTTACGCCATGCTGGCTTCTCCCCGTTAATATGCCTAACGGACCATAGGTAAAATTCACTTCCCGTTGCCCATCCTTAGCGCCAATCAGATTATCGGCGGCATCATAGCTGAAGGTATTGATATTACTATCTGCTTCTGTTATCTGTATAGTATTTCCGGCCGCGTCATACTGATAGGTATACCAGTAACCGGTAGCGCTGGTTTCTTTTACCAGTCGCCCCAGGTCATCATATTTCCAATGTAGTTGCGAGCCTTCCGGCGTAGTCAGTTCACTGAGATTATGCTGCGAGTCATACGCCAGGTCAAATGCGCGGCCACTGCTGTGAACAATCCTGACCACATCTCCCCCGCTATACTCATACTTTAATGTATTGCCATTCACAAAGGTTTTCTTCTCCAACAATCCCTGTTCATTATAGCTCCATCGCAACCGCCTGCCACCCGGACTTTTAACTGCAATCAGCCGCTGCTCCTCATCATACGAAAACAGGGTCGCTTCCCCATTACCATTTACTTCTTTCTCTATTCTGCCAAATTCATCATAGCTGTTTTTCGTAGTATTCCCTACCGGATCCACTATCACTTCCAGCTCCTGGTAGCTGTTATACTGCTGCATGGTGACGCCACCGTTGCCATCAATAATTTTATAGATGAGATGCTGTTCATCAAAATAATATTCCGTGCTGTGTCCGAGGCTATTGGTAGCAGTGGTTTTCCCTACTTCATAAGATGTATGATACTCCAACACACCACCATCGCCCCAGGTATGTATGCAGCGGGCATCTTCGCCTGTGCCATCATACTTCCAGTAAAAATTCAGACCACTCTGATTTGTTAATTGCACTAATAAATGTCCTTTGTAAAAAAAGTATTTACTTACATCCAAAGCATTGGTGGTACTGCTTAAATTACCATCTTCATCATACGTATAGCGTACGAGGTTGATGATATCTGCGCCATTGCTGGTATGAATTCTTTCAATGCGTCCCTGCTCATCTGTGGTTACCAGCAACAACCGGTTGCTACTGTCAATGATCTGTTGCAGATAGCCGTTACCGTTATAACGGAACAGGATACAAAATCCGGCTACGCTCCTTATTTCAGAAAGCTGGTAAGTTCCGTCCGGAGCAGGTTTGGATGCAAATCTGTAAGTTTGCTTTGCAATATCCTCCAGGTAATAGCCACTGTTGTCACGATGCCACCATAGCTTTTCCCCTCTGTTATAATAACTACCTCCCGTTGCTAATACCGGCATCACGGTTTCACGACCATCCCGCAGTCGTATGCTGAAATAGCCGTTTTGAAGGTCATATACATGCATGTTATAGGTGTGATGCCAGTTATAACCCAAAGGGCCTTTTACTGCTGCATCACTATAATAGGTACGTTCCCATACCAGTGGAATGGGCCCAGGCAATTCAAAATCTATGTTGGAGGAAAATACTCTTCCGCTGGCTGCATCTACGGGCTCACCAAAATGTTTGCATTTGAAGTCCTGCAGAATGGCTGCCAACCGCGGAAAGCGGCTTTCTATCTTATCAATCACCTTCTGCAATATCTTGCCTGCTGCTTTTGACAAGCCTTTCAAGCCAAGTTTAAACATCAGCTGAAACAGGTCTATCGTTGGCGGTCCGCCTACCAGCACAGGTTTGCCGGCAGAGGTCATAATGAGCAACACAGAAGTGGGGGCCATCAATGCAAAGGCGGAACTCTTTTTATTAAGACGGGGTGGTGACGGTAGTCCTACCAGGTTACAGGAAAGCGCCGGGTGAAACTGTGTAGAAAAAGGGCCGCCATCTGCCAGCACAGTAGAACTACCCATCCACATTTCCGAGGCCGCTTTAGGCTTTATGATGGGAAAAGGCAAATGTGCAATGAATGCTGGCAAATGAAAAATGGTAGTGCCGGCGTTGGCGATCCATTGGTTATGCACCTTTACAGAAGGACTTAACGCATGTACCAGCATTTGCGCGGTAGCCGCCAGGGAAAATGGTTGAGGTGCTGGTTCTTTCCCTTCTTCCGGTTCCGGCGGTTCGGGCGGTGGTGGCACCACACTGGCTATGGCCGCCATAATAGCGCCCATTATATCGAATACCATTCCTATATGAGGTACTGGTAACAAGGGAGAAGGAGGAAATACGGAATCATGAAAATCGATTCCTATGCCCAGGTCAAAATACTTCGCGGCGGGCATGCCCGGGAAGGAGGGTAAAATGCTCGCCATTCCTTTTTGTATATGGTCCAGCGAGTTTTTCTTTTCTGCAAACAATGCTCCGAAGCCTTTATTTTCTGCAGCCATAGTAATATTACTTTGATCCCTGTTGGGAGTGGGCTATTTAGTTAAATTCAAAAAGAGAGGACTTACGTCTTACAGTGGCCTTATCCATGCCTTCAGATTGAAGCAGGGTGGCCCAGTCATCACCTAGCAATTCCTGTAACTGGTCCTGTAATATTTTCAGATCTTCCGGTCCTCTGATTTTTTCACAGAGGTGAACTGCCATGCTGGCGGCATGCAGGAAAGTAGACTGACGCCTTACTTCCAGCTCCAGGTAGCTGCCACCGGTAAGGGAAAGCAAAAGATTTTCAAACGCAATATTCAGTTGACTCAGTTCATAATACAGGTGACCACAAAGCCGGTAGCCTTCCATGATCATGAATGCATCTCCCTTATCCGCCGCTTCATGTGCCAGTTCCTCATACAATGCGATGGCCTGTTTACGCTTCTTTTTGCCTACTAATATGGCTGCTTTTATCATGACGCATGATTTCCAGGTGGGATACCCCGCCGGATCACTGGCATCCATGAGCTGTCTGGATTGTACGATGGCTTTATCTGCATAAACAGCACTCTTATTGGGTTCCCGGATCATAAAATACGCCTGGGCCGCTATCATCAAACCAGCTACGGCATGTGTGGCACCACCCATCTTTTTACACAGGGAAAGCAGCACAGTTATTTCATTATCCAGGACGCCTGCATCCTGCTGCGTGGTGCAGTCCATTACTTTACGGATCTGTTTACGGAAACGTGCATCGATGCTGACAGTATCAGAATTGCCGCCACCTTTGTCCATATCGTTTTTTATCGCAGCCACCATATCCAGCTGCGGCTGCAGCAACGTTACCTGTTCAGCTAATATTTTTGGGGAAAGGGTAATCCTGGGGTTTGTTACAATATCAATGGTAACAAGACGAATGCCATCCGGTAAACCTTTCTTCAGTACATCGGTGTACCAGTCGCCGGCATCCGGACTATCCRGTCTCAGCATGGGAAAATAAATGCAACAGCCAATATTTTCCAGACCGGTGATATAGGATTTAAAACGAAGTAATTCTTTCCATACGCTCTGCACACATGGTGCCAGCGTCATGTCTGGCTGATAATCCTGTTTCAGTAATCTGTCCTTTTTCAATGCGCCGTAAACATCATACTTCGAATCGGGTATCGGCTCAAACCAGCTTACATATTCCTCCCACAACGCTTTCTCCCAGGCTTCATGATCCCCGTTCCAGGGCGCATCAAAACGAAAAAAAATCTCTTTGAAAACACCTACAGCAGTGCGTTCAATTTCCAGGAATTTATCAATAATATCTACATCTGCATATTGTACCAGCCAGATAGCCAGTTTCCAGTGTTTTTGCTGATCAGCAACGGCCCAGGCGTCCCTTACTTTATAGAATTCCTGCCCAATGGAAGGTGAGGTCGTCATAAGTTAGCATTAAGGAATCAGGAATTTATTTTCACTAGTCCGCCAGATACTACCAAGTCGGCAGTACAGCTCACCGACACATCTTTCCTGGCGTTCACGGTAACAGAATCACCTGCAATATTTGCGGTGGCACTGCCTTTGGCAAGAAACTCCTTCGTCAGCATAGTGATAGAGCTATCCCCTTTAAACAGGGTATCTTTTCCTTTAACAACAACTGATTCCTTCCCTTCCATATAAATCCCTTTCGTTGCAGTTAAAGTACCTGAGTCAGATGCTGCAATGGTGAATTTTTCCGCACTGATTTGAATTTCTTTGGAAGAAATATCCATTTTGGTTTTGGAAGAAATGGCAATACTTTCCTTTCCATCCATAAAAATGCGGTTACCACCAGGATCTGTAATGGTAACGCTGCCATCGGCATCATTCAATAAGATGGAAATACCACTGCGGGTGCGGATGGCTTTCATATCATTGGCTGCAGTACCAAAACCCGACTTACCTTCTCCGTTATAGGTAGTACCCAGTACAAAAGGTAATTCCGGATTGCCACCTTCGAAGTCCACGACTACTTCCTCTCCTTTTTCCGGCACCATGTACATGCCTTTGCTGCCACCACCATGAGGAGACACCACCCGCATCCAGGGTGTCATTCCCTGCTGCTGCCATTTAAAGCGGGCCCTTACCCGGCCCAGGTCTTTAGGATCATGGTTGTCTACCACGGTGGCACTCTGTGCTTCGGAGAAAGGCATATTTTCCAGGTTCACGGGTGGTGCGGCAGCATCGGCGGGAATACCTTCAAACTCATTATAGTAATCGCCGTTGCCGGTAACATGATGTGTCAGACCCCAGATCATAAATTTACCATGATCATCTTTCGCATATACATTTTCCTGGATAGCAATATGATCTCCTACCCGCAGGGAAGTATGTCTGCTGCTGCCTTTCAGCTGCACCATCGCCGCCATACGGCCTTTCTTCTGCCGGGTCACCAGCGTATCCAGTTCTGCTTTTGCATTGCTGGTAAACGCGTGTGTCATTTTATACAGAGAAGGATTACTGTATAACTTCTCACTTAACCCCTGTACATGTTGTGTATAATCATTTACTTTTCCTGCCGGCTGCGCAGAAGTGGAATTATCCACTACCTTATTACTGCGGTAGTCATATCCGTTCAGGTGCTGATTATTAGGCTGCACCTTCATTTCCAGGTCGAAGCTCATTAAGTCTACCAGGTGTACCAATGATATTTCTCTTGGTTGATATTTTCCAAAAACAACCTGCTGTCCGTTATAAAAAAACCATTCGCCGAAACGCTCCGACATCCGGTGCAGAAAGTCAAAAGATGTTTCTTTATACTGCACAATATATTTCAGGGAAGTACTCGTAGCCGGGTCTACCAATGGACGCGAAATGTAGGGACCACAGGCTTTCAGTGCGGTATTCACAATCGTAGCCAGGTCCTGGTTCTCGAAGGCTTGTACATGTGGGTCATTATTCAGCAATATCGTGGGACTGTATCCGCGGATCACGCAAAAGCCATGTGTGCCATCGCTTTCCTTACCGGAGCTGACAGACATCACAATGCCATTAAAGATCAGCGGATCATAGTGTTGTAATGCTTCATAGGCCTGGATCGTGATACTCACTTCTTTTCCCAGGAAAGCTTTGGTGGCAGATACTATACCTGGACCCAGTTCCTGCAGCCAGTCGTAACCGATCTTCAGCTCAAAATGATGATGCCCCTGTAATTGTTGCTCCAGGCGCAGGGAATGGAATTGTTTAAATTGCTTGTCGGCAATAGATACGGTTGTTATGGTATGTAACATAAACAAGGGGGCTTTTAATATTAATATGGTCATGCATGTATCCTGAATAAAAAGAACGGATACTGTTATAAAAACACTAAAAACGGGCTAATAAAAAACGTTAGTTAACAAAATTAAATTTAAGAAAAAATACATAAAACGAGGTCAATTTTATGTAAACGTGGAAAAATATTTCACAGGAGATGGGGATATCGAAATATTCGTAAGATGATCCTGATAAGTATGGATTCCTATCTTTAGACAAAAGGCATAAAGCGGAAAGCAAAAAGCTATCAAAGCGAATGATCATTCGCTCTGATAGCTTTTTGCTTTATGCTTTATGTTTTTTTATATCCAGTCCGTAAATATCTTTCAAACGCAGGAGGCACAGCTCCTCGCCGGATTTAGGCACACCTATTTCCATCTCACAAAATAACTGCAAATCCTGTGATAACACGGTGCAGTTGTTTTGTTTTACCACCATCATCACATCATTCATGATGGTGTAATCAAAGCTGAGATGATATTTTGCTTCTATATTTTTCTGGATAACGGGGATCAGTTGCAATACCATTGCAGCGCTCATTTTATACGCGTTAATAAGTCCGGGTACACCCAGGAGACTGCCACCGAAATAACGTACTACTACAATGAGTACATCCGTAATCTGTTTGCTGTCTATTTGTCCCAGGATAGGCTTTCCGGCAGATCCGGATGGTTCACCGTCATCACTGGCACGAAACTGGAGACCAGCCGTACCCAGGCGATAAGCATAACAGTGATGTGTAGCTTTGGGGTGTTCTTTTTTCACTTCTCCGAGGGCTTCTTTTACCTCTTCCGGGGTTTTGACAGGAAAGGCATATGCCAGAAATTTGCTGCCCCTGTCCTTGAACTCTGCTACAGCTGTTTTATCAATTGTAAAATAAACCTCCATCAATATCATTTAAAATGCGCACCTGAAAACTACGCAGGATTATAAAAATCAATACGATCGCCGTTCACCTGCATCGTATCTACACTTATTGCCCGGGTGAGTACAGGTGCCGACAGTCCGTCTGCCAGTGTAACCGTACCAGTTATAATGCGGGCCTCATCCCATAACCCGGCTGCGATAAACTGCTGCAACAGATGAGGACCACCTTCCACCAAAACGCTCTGAATATGCCGCTGGTGCAGCTGTTTCAGTAACGCGGGCAGCATATCGGTAAAATCCAGCTCCATGATTTCCGTCAACCCGTGGGTATCTGTACTGTTGCCTGTAATAAATATGGTAGGAATGCTACCATCCCATACATGGTGGGAGCGCGGAACTTTCCCTTCCCGGTCGATGATGAGGCGGACCGGATCTTTGCCGGTCCACAGCCGGTTATTCAGCCTGGGATTATCCAGGATAGCGGTTCGGGTACCTACCAGGATGCCCATCTCCTCACTGCGCCATTTATGCACCAGCCGGTCGCTGTAAGGATTGGATATTTTTACGGGTGCTCCATCGGCAGCGGCCATGATGCCATTACTGGCCTGCGCCCACTTCAGTACAATATAGGGGCGTTTCTTTTCATGAAAAGTAAAAAAACGGCGGTTGATATACCGGCATTCTGCCTCCAGCATGCCAGTATGCACTGTTATCGCGGCCTTTTTCAGCTTCTCAATGCCTTTACCTGCTACGGCAGAAAACGTATCTATGCAGCCAATCACCACTTCTTTAATTCCCCGTGATACAATCAAATCGGCGCAGGGCGGCGTTTTGCCGTGATGGGCACAAGGCTCCAGGCTTACATACATGGTTGCCAGCGGGATCAGTGACTGATCTTCTGCGGCAACGCTGTTAACGCAATTCACTTCTGCATGGGCCTGCCCGTACTGCCGGTGATAGCCCTCTCCTATGATGCGCCCCTGGTGAACCAGTACAGCTCCTACCATTGGATTAGGTGCTACCTGACCTGCTCCCATAGCGGCCAGCTCCAGGCAGCGCTGCATAAAAAATTCATTGAACGTGCTATTCATAATCGCCAGCGATGTAATATTTTTGCAAATGTATCGTTTTTAGCCAGTGGAAAATGCCGCTCCCCCAGGTTTGCATTTTTCCGGTTATATTCCTTAAACTATTTATATTGACTATACAAACGGCCTTTACCTATATTACTGGTGCCATCAGTGAACTATATGAGGAGCGGGAAGCCGCCAATATAGCGCACATTATCATGGAATACCTAACGGGCATGAGTAAACTGGATCGCATTGTTCACAAAACAAAAATCCTCTCCCCCGATCAGAATCAACGACTAAAAGCAGCTATTGAAGCACTGCAGCGCCACGAGCCGGTGCAATACATTACTGGTAGCAGCTGGTTCTACGGCATGGAACTCCTGGTAAATAAAAATGTACTCATTCCCCGCCCGGAAACCGAAGAGCTGGTAGAATGGATGGTACAGGATGCGGCACACCGCCATCGCCTGCACCTGCTGGATGTGGGCACGGGCAGCGGATGTATTCCCCTGGCCCTGAAAAAATCATTGCCTGACGCACAGGTGTCTGCAATAGATGTAAGTGAAGGCGCCCTGGAAGTAGCCCGCAGCAACGCCTCCCGTCAAAGACTGGATGTTAACTTCTTGCTGCTGGATGCACTGGATCCCGCGCAGCTGGCCACATTACCGGAATTTGATATGATCGTCAGCAATCCGCCCTATATTACACAAAGCGAGCAAAAAACAATGCAGGAGCTGGTTTGGGGCTTTGAACCCTCCCTGGCCCTTTTTGTTCCTGACAACGACGCCCTGTTGTTTTACCGCCATATTTCTGTGATGGCAAAAAGTAAACTACTCCCTGGCGGAGCGCTTTACTTTGAAATCAATGAAGCACTGGGTAAAGAAGTGATGACCCTCATGGAAGAGCTGGGATTCAAAGACGTAGTCCTGAAACAGGATATGTTCGGGAAAGACAGGATGGTGAAGGGAGCTTTTAGCTTTTAGCTTTTAGCTTTTAGCAAAAATGCAGCGGAGAACATCAGATATGTTCATCTCCGCTGCATTTTTACTAAAAGCTAAAAGCTAATGGCTAAAAGCTAAATCGCTATTTGTGTGCTGTTGCCAATACCACCTTGGCTCCCATTTCTCTGGCCACTTCCATCACATTCACCACATCTTCTACGGGGACTGATTTCTCGGCATTGATTACAATCGTAGGCTCTATCTTTTCATTGCCGATAGATGGAGCCAGGGCTTGTTTCAGATGATCAAACGGTACTTTGTTGGTACCTACAAAAAACTCGCGTTTCTCATTAATACTTACTACTACTGTTTGCTTGGATTTGGTGTTGCTCTTGGCTTTGGGCAACAACAGCTTAATAACATTCGGATTAGCCAGTGTGGAAACAATAAGGAAGAACAACAGCAGAATGAACAGGATGTCATTCAGTGCAGAGTTGTGCATTTCCACCTGTCTCTTATTTCGCCTGCGTAAATTCATGATCTTTTGTTTTAGCGGGTGGGTTCCTGCAAAATATCGATGAATTCAGCTGAAGCGCCTTCCATCTTATTTACTACCTTATCGATCTGTGCATTCAGATAGCTATAACCAATGAAGGCTACGATACCGATAATTAACCCGGATGCAGAGGTGATCATCTTTACATAGATACCACCGGCAATGGTACCCAGTGTAATATCTGACGTAATAGAGATGTTGAAAAAGGTTTGGATCATACCCGCAATCGTACCAAGAAACCCGAACATTGGTGCAATTCCCGCAATAATAGACAGGATCACCAGGTTCTTTTCCATCCGGTAGATTTCCAGCTTACCCACATTTTCCATGGATTTCTCAATATTGTCGATAGGCTTGCCTATACGTTGAATCCCTTTTTCAATCATACGTGCAATGGGACCAGCAGTATTTTTGGCCAATGAACGCGCTGACTGCATATTACCAGTGGTGATCTGATCACGGATCATTGGCATAAAGTTATCAGGCAGCGTCCCGGCTTTTGCAATGGTGATGGCCCTTTCCACAAACACATATACTGCGATCAGCGACAGGATACCTAATGGAATCATCAGGACACCGCCTTTCATCAGCATGTCTATCAGGTGGATCTGTGGTGTGGCCTCAGCGGTAGCGGATATGCCCTGTGCCACAGTATCTGCTTTAGGACGTAATAAAGAATCCTGTAATAATGTAATAAAACCTAACAACATGAACTATATTTTAACGGGTGCATAAGTAGAACACTACTATAAACGGTTAAAGTAAGAAAATATTTGCGAAAGTTTTCCGCATAATTTATGCCTTCTCTTCCCAAACCTGTGCCAGATATACAATTGTCTGCACCGCTTTCCGCATATCCTGTATGCTCACATATTCATGCTTGCTATGTAAGGCCATCTCCCCTGTAAAGATATTCGGGCAGGGTAATCCCATAAAAGAAAGACGGGAACCATCTGTACCACCGCGGATGCTCATTCTCAGCGGCTGTACACCTGCACGGCGTATGGCCTCTGCGGCATGGGCAGTTACTTCCGGGTGTTTCACCAGCACTTCTTTCATATTACGATATTGCTCCGTTACTTTCAAAGTAGCTTTTGCACCATGGTGTTTATCCAGTACTTTGTCCATAATACGACGCAGGTAAGTTTCATGCGCTTCCAGGTGATCGGTTTCAAAATCACGGATAATAAAATCTATTTCCGTTTTCTCTACCGTACCCTGTATACGAACCGGGTGAATAAAACCTTCGCGGTCATCTGTGGTTTCAGGAGAGAGGCTGTCTTTCGGTAACGCATCTACGATTTCACCGGCTATTTTAATAGCACTGATCAGCTTATCCTTCGCAGCACCGGGATGCGCGCTCACGCCATACACGGTAATCCTGGCACCATCGGCAGAAAAGTTCTCATCTTCCAGGGAACCCAGCTCTCCACCATCCATGGTATAACCAAAATCTGCTGCCAGCTTTTGCATATTCACTTTCTCCACACCACGACCTACTTCTTCATCCGGGGTAAACAGGATGCGGATAGCACCATGCTTCACTTCCGGGTGTGTCATCAGGTAATTGGCCGCATCCATGATTTCTGCCACTCCGGCTTTATCATCTGCTCCCAGCAAGGTGGTGCCGCTGGCAGTAATGATGTCATCGCCCTTTTTACTGGCCAGGTAAGGATGCTCCTTTGCACTGATCACCACTGTTTCATCGTCCGGCAAAGCAATGTCACCACCATCATATTGCTGGTGTACAATAGGCTTTACGCCTGTACCACTACTGTCTGAAGAAGTATCTACGTGAGAACAGAAACAAATCACCGGTACTTTTTTGTCCGTGTTTGCAGGGATCGTTGCATAAACATAGCCATGCTCGTCCAGCTCTGCATCCGTAATGCCCATTTCCTGCAATTCCTTTACCAGCAGGCGGGACAGATCCTTCTGCTTTTCCGTTGTCGGAAAACTGCTGCTCATCGGATCTGATTGCGTATCTATTTGCACATAACGCATGAAGCGTTTGTCAACCGTATATGAGTAATTTGTAAACATATTGCAAACCTAAGGAAAATCACCTATACACCCCTGCCGTAGATTATTCTGTTTTACCACCTCTCACAATATCTTCAAAAGTAAATTATTCTTTTTTTTACTTCTTTTTTAAGACAAAAAACTGAATTTGATGCAAATGATCGAACAAATGATCAATAATAATAGGTTTGTGAAGAATAAAATATATCCTATATATGCTTACCAACATTCCAGGCTACCCTAGAATAGGCAGCCAGCGGGAACTGAAAAAAGCCTGCGAAAACTATTGGGCCGGAAAAATTTCACTGGAAAGACTTGAACTAACGGCAAGGCAGCTACGAAAAGAAAACTGGACATTGCTGCAGGAAGCCGGTATAGACCTGATACCATCCAACGACTTTTCTTATTACGACCAGGTACTGGACATGTGTGTAACACTGGGCGTAATACCATCCCGCTTCCGGGCCCTCCAACAAACATTTGCCAACCCTACCTGTCCTGAGCTGTACTTCGCCATGGCAAGGGGTTACCAGAAAAATAATTTTGATATCACCGCCCTGGAAATGACCAAATGGTTTGATACCAATTATCATTACATGGTACCGGAATTTGAAGCCAGTCAACAATATGCACTGCATCATCCCAAATGCGTGCAGGAATTCAAAGAAGCACTCAGTCTGGGTATTACGACCAAACCGGTACTGATCGGGCCTGTTACCTTTATTTTAAGTGGTAAAATAAAAGACGCCGGTGTCGGCTATACGCAGTTGCTGGAGAAGTTGCTGCCGGCCTACATTCAACTACTTGCTGCTTTACAAGAGGCAGGCGCAGAATGGATTCAGCTCGATGAACCATCGCTGGTAACAGACCTCGAACCCGCTGTCAGAGAGCTTTATCATACGGCCTATTCATCCATCAGACAGGCATTGCCTGCGGCAAAAATATTGCTGACCACTTATTTCGGTGGCCTGGAAGATAATACTGCACTGGCCCTGCAGTTGCCGGTACAGGCACTGCATATCGACCTGGTGCGGGCTCCGGAACAACTGGATGCCGTATTATCTGCTTTACCGGAAGATAAACTGCTATCCCTCGGTGTGGTAGATGGCCGTAATATCTGGAAAAATGATTATGCCGTTTCCATCGGTCTCATTAAAAAAGCGATCGCCCAAATTGGCGAAGATCGTCTCCTGCTCGGCACTTCCTGCTCTCTGCTCCATGTCCCCTATAACCTGGAAGATGAAACAGCGCTGGACCCGGAAGTAAAACAATGGATGGCTTTTGCGAAACAGAAGGTAGCCGAAGTAATAGCGCTGCAGCAAATCGCCGCCGGTGATGACACCTTACCGGCCGACAACGAAAAAGTGATGAACAGCCGTAAAACGGCCAGTAGCATACATCTTCCGGATGTAAAAGCCAGGATAAAACAGATTACTACTGCAGATACCCAGCGCCACAGCATTTTCCCGCACCGGCAGGTATTACAGCACAGTGTTTTACAACTACCGTTGTTTCCTACCACCACCATTGGCTCCTTCCCGCAAACCACGGAAATAAGACAGCTACGCGCAGACCTCAAAAAAGGAATTATTACGCAGGAAACATACAATGCAGATATCCGCAATGCCATTACTGAAACCATTTACCGCCAGGAGAATCTTGGTCTCGATGTGCTGGTGCATGGCGAGTTTGAGCGGAATGACATGGTGGAATATTTCGGCGAACAACTCGATGGATTTGTATTTACACAAAATGGCTGGGTGCAGAGTTATGGTACCCGTTGTGTAAAACCACCGGTGATTTTCGGAGATGTACAACGTCCGGAACCCATGACCGTCGCCTGGAGCCGCTATGCACAATCACTCACCAGCAAACCGGTGAAAGGCATGCTTACCGGCCCCATTACTATCTTACAGTGGTCATTTGTGCGCAACGATCAACCCCGCATGCAAACGGCTTTCCAACTGGCACTGGCGATCCGCGATGAGGTAAAAGACCTGGAAGATGCGGGTATCACCGTAATACAGGTAGATGAACCTGCCCTGCGCGAAGGCTTGCCACTCCGCAAATCCCAGCGTGCAGCATACCTGGAACAGGCAGTAAAAGCTTTCCGTCTTGCCGTATGCACAGTAGATGATGCCACCCAGATCCACACCCATATGTGCTACGCGGAATTCAATGATATTATTGAACATATCGCCGCCATGGATGCCGATGTGATCACGATAGAAACATCCCGCTCACAAATGGAGCTGCTGGAAGCATTTGCACATTTCCGGTATCCCAATGAAACGGGACCCGGCGTATATGACATTCATTCTCCCAGAGTGCCCACAGTGGCCGAAATGGAAGCATTGCTGCATAAAGCCGCACAACTGTTGCCAGCCCGCAATATCTGGGTAAATCCGGACTGCGGACTGAAAACCCGTAAATGGGCGGAAACCGAAGCTGCGCTTCGTAATATGGTGACTGCAGCGAAGAATGCCAGAATACAGCAGATAGCTTTTAGCTTTTAGCTTTTAGCTTTTAGCTTTTAGCTTTTAGCTTTTAGCAAATGCAGCGAAGATCATGATATGTTAATCTTCGCTGCATTTGCTAAAAGCTAAAAGCTAATGGCTAAATGCTTTCATGCTTTCATGCAAAAAAATGGCTACTTTTATGCATGGCATATCATGAAACAGTAACCTGTCCGCGATGTCAGCGCAGCTTCGAATGCCGTGTAGGTACTATTCTACGCTGCCAATGTCAGGATGTAACCTTATCGGAAGAAGAGCGATACTTCATCCAGCAAAAGTTTAGTGGTTGTCTTTGTGCAGATTGTTTACGTGATATGAAATCAGCGTTTGAGGCGCCGGAAACACCATTGGGAGAAGGCCATTAATGGCGCATGGGGAGAAATAAATAATAACAAACAACTTATTGGGATAACAATTATTTAGGGATTTCCGAATATCCGGATGCGGTTGATCACTACATCCGGATATCAAAAATCCCTAAATATTATACGATTTCTACCAGTTCCAGGTCAAAAACCAGGTCTTCACCAGCCAGTGCGTGGTTAGCATCCAGGGTAATGAACTCTTCACCGATAGCAGCTACTTTCACCTGGAATACCTGGCCCTGGGGATTGCTCATCTGCAATTCCATGCCTACTTCAGGATTCAGATCAGCCGGGATATTTTCTTTTGGAAAATCCATGATCATTTCTTCGCTTTTGGGACCATATGCCTGATCAACAGGGATATGAATGGTTTTCTTGTCGCCCACTTTCATGTCCAGCACACCATTCTCAAATCCTTTGATAACCATACCGGCACCTACCTTGAATTCGAGCGGCGGTCTACCTTCAGAAGAATCAAAGGTAGTTCCGTTCGTTAAACGGCCATGGTAATGCACCTTCACTGTATCCCCGTTTTTAACAGCTTGCATAAAAATTAATTGTTTAGTGTTAATAATTACGCGCAAGATACAAAAAGCTGCTATAATCCGCGCTTTTTGATGCAGCCAATAAAGCTTTGCCGTATCTTAACGGTATGAACCGTATACTACTTATTTGCATCCTCCTGGCGGGGTGCTTTTTTGAAACCTCCGCTCAATATGCGGACCTTGTATTGCCAGGCGCCACGCAGACTTCCCGGTATTTGCCGCTATTGAAAAATAAGCGGGTAGCCATGATGGTGAACCAAACTGCGACCATTGAAAAAACGCACCTGGTGGACTCTCTGTTGAAGCTCCACATAAAAATTCAAAAGATTTTCAGCCCGGAACATGGCTTCAGAGGCAATGCCGGTCATGGTGAGAAAGTGGCCAATAGCATTGACTCGGCTACCGGTATTCCCATTGTTTCGCTATACGGACAGCACCGCAAAGCCACTGCAGCGGATCTGAAAGATATAGACGTCCTCATCTTTGATATACAGGATGTAGGTACCCGCTTCTTCACCTACATTTCTTCCCTGCAGGAACTCATGGAATCTGCTGCTGAAAATAAAAAGACGCTCATCATCCTGGACCGTCCCAATCCCAATGGGGACTACGTTGACGGCCCCATCCTCGATACCGCTTACCGTTCCTTTATAGGTATGCAGCCCATTCCGATTGTACATGGAATGACCGTTGGTGAATATGCCCGCATGCTGAACGGAGAACGCTGGCTCAGCAAAGGTGTACAATGTGATATTAAAGTGATCCCCTGCGAAAACTATAGCCATCAGACCTTCTACCGCGTGCCCATCAAACCTTCTCCCAATTTGCCCAATATGGCCGCCATCAATCTGTATTCTTCTACCTGCTTTTTTGAAGGAACAGTACTCAGTCTGGGACGTGGTACCGACAAGCCTTTCCAGGTATATGGATCACCACTGTTTCCCAAACAGGGCTTTTCATTTACCCCGCGTGCCAGTGCTTCCAATCCCAGCCCGGTGTTGAAAGACCAGCTGTGTTATGGTTATGACCTGAGCAATGTACCGGAAACTGTACCCCATAAAGGCCGTAAAATTGAATTGAAATGGCTGATAGATGCCTACCGGATATTCCCTGATAAAGACAAATTCTTTATCCCATTCTTCAGCAAAGTAGCGGGTAATACAACACTGCAGCAACAGATCGTGAAAGGCGTTTCTGAGGCAGATATCCGCAAAAGCTGGGAACCAGGCTTAGCAAAATTTAAAGTGATCCGCGCGAAATACCTGTTGTATTAGCTTTTAGCTTTTAGCTTTTAGCTTTTAGCAAAATGCAGCGAAGAACATGTTATATGTTAATCTCCGCTGCATTTTGCTAAAAGCTAAAAGCTAATGGCTAAAAGCTAAACAATCCTCGTTATTTTTGCATCCTATGAGTAAAGATCTCCGTATTATTTTTATGGGTACGCCTGATTTCGCAGTGGCGTCTCTGGATATTTTGGTACAAAATGGCTTCAACATCGTTGGCGTGATTACGGCACCGGATAAGCCGGCTGGCCGCGGCTTGCAGTTGCAGGAAAGTGCAGTGAAACAATATGCTGTCAGCAAAGGATTACATGTATTACAACCGGAAAAACTGAAAAACCCTGATTTCATTGCGGCATTAACGGCTTTGAAAGCAGATCTGCAGGTAGTTGTAGCTTTTAGGATGCTGCCGGAAATGGTGTGGAACATGCCACCGGAAGGCACTATCAACGTACATGCGTCTCTGTTGCCTAACTACCGCGGGGCAGCGCCTATTAACTGGGCCATCATTAACGGCGAAAAAGAATCCGGCGTTACTACATTTAAATTACAACATGAAATAGATACCGGTGATATCCTGTTCAGTGATAAAGTCGCTATCAGGGAAGATGAAACTGCCGGAGAACTACATGATGCACTGATGCATACAGGTGCCACTCTCCTGCTTAAAACGGTGCAGGCCATCGCTGCCGGCAACGCCACGGGAACGCCTCAGGCGAATATTCCGGCTGCAGAAATAAAACATGCACCCAAGATATTCAAGGAAACCTGCCAGATTAGCTGGCAGCAACCTCTTGACAACATCTACAATCATGTAAGAGGGTTGAGTCCTTATCCTGCTGCCTGGACTACTTTCCAGGGGAAAAATCTGAAAATATACAAAGCGCACAAAGAGCATACAACACCTTCAAAAGCACCAGGGGACTTTGATACAGATCAGAAAACCTATGTGAAAATTGCTGCGCCTGATGGGTATTTGTACCTGGACGAAATACAGCTGGAAGGCAAGAAGAAAATGGATATTGAGGCCTTCCTGCGGGGATACCGGTTTAGTTCCTAGCCTTGGCCGGACACTATAAAAAAGGAGCGGAGATGTGTATAATACAACATCTCCGCTCCTTTTTTATGTAATAGTTACCTTAGTTTTCGTAATTCAGCTCACAATAAAAGCGGGATTCATTACTTCCCAGAGCTTGCATCGCACTGTCGCTCAGCTTGATAATCAGGCCTGCATTGGATTTCATCTGCGGAATCACATCCAGTACTTTTGCATATACCGCTTTACCATTCAGCGGATTGGTTACTTTAATGATGGTGCCACGGGGAGCCGTGTTATGCAAAGCATAATATTTTCCAACAGCATTGCTCTTAAACCAGGTACCAGGGCCTTTTTCAGAGCCGGCTTTTTTACCATTGTTGGTTTGTTGCTCATACAGTTGTTCAAAATCAGCGCTGCTGTTGGCCGCTGCTGGTTTAACCGGAGCGGGTGCAGGTGTTTCTGCTACTTCGGGAGCAGGGACTGTTTCTTTCTTAACAGTTTCTTTCACCGGAACAGTTTCTTTCACCGGAGCCGGAGCAGGTGTTGGTGTTGCTACTACGGCTGTTTCCACTGGTTCTGGTACCGGAGCTGCTTTTTCTTTCTCTTTCGCTTTCACTTTCTCCACTTTAGGAGCAGCTTCAGCAGCGGCGCCACCAGCTTTCATAAAGCCGATGATCACGTAGCTATCTTTTTTCAACCCATCACCTGAAAAACTATTCCATTGACGGATGTTGTCCAGAGGAACTTTGTTGTAATTCACACTTACCCGGTATAAAGTTTCTTTGTCGGTTACTTTATGATATACGGGTTTACCTGCTGCATCTGCCTTCTGTGAGAAGTTGGCAGCGGTGAGCGGAATATGCAGGTTATGTCCCAGTTGCAATCCCTGTTCCATAGTCACTTTATTTGCAGCGGCTATTTCCTTTGGCGGCAAACCGTATGCACGGCTGAGGCTATAAAAATTTTCTCCTTTCTTAACAACATGGGATATGTAAAGGGCGGGTGAGGTACCTTGTACCTGCAGTGTGTCCTGCGCCTGCACCGCTCCTGCACTAAAACCAAACAAGACGATTGATAGAATCGATTTTACCATACTAACTCTGTTTATGATTGATGATCTGCCTGCTGCTCCGGATATTTTTGCGCTCGTATAAGATACCCAACGACAACCTAATTATACCATTGCAGCACCAAAAAATCTGGATTTTTTATTTGCTATTTCGGGCAACGAATATATGCGTTAAAATTGACAATTTTATTTAATAAAACAAACGAAAAATTCCTCCTTTTGTTGTGGTAACCGGCATAAACAGCTACGACACTACATACTCAGCAAATAGCCGTTGGCAGCGCATTTCAAAGTTGGAACAGATCGCACTCCCCTATTCTTTACACCCCGGTAATTTCTTTCAGGATACGCAATTCTTTGGGGTAATAATTGTTCATTCGGTTTGGTAAAAATTTAGCCCAGCCCAGATTCATTCCCTCATACCTTACCAGCGACCAGCCCCGCACCCCGGTGGTTACACCCGGATCTTCCTTGCGAAGATATTGTAATGCCTGTTGTAAATTCAGGGAAACTGCCGGCAGATCGTCAGATACCAGCATACTCGCTGCCAGCTGATGATCAGGAATCAATTCTTTCTGTCCCGGCTGTCCTGCTTTTACGCCCGCTTTGCGAATATACAATTGTTGCTGCAACAATGGCATTTCCGCCGCCAATAAAGGTGGTAATATCAATACTTCGTCCTGATGCAGGAAGTATTGGTAAGATGGTGGAATATTTAACCAGGGAGTGATCACCTCCCGTTGTCGCGCGGTGAGCGCCACCCGTTTCTGCTCTTTTGGTCTGCGGACAGTGCCACCGCTGCGCTTACGGAAACAGGCAACAAAAAAGCCTTCTCCTTTCAGCCGGTCCGGATAAAAACGATATCCGGTACAATTCCGTTTATGCGTTACCGTTGGTATAATTCCCCATTGCTCTTCCAGCGGTATCGTAATATTTTCCAGCTCAAAATGGTCTGCCAGCCAGTCCAGGATCGCTTCATCTTCTTCTGCCGAAAAAGAACAGGTAGAATAAATAACAATACCATCTTCTTTCACCGCAGGTAACACATCTGCCAGAATCCGCTGTTGCCGCTGGCTACAGAGGGTTACATTCTCGGGTGACCACTCCGACACCAGTTCCGGATCCCGGCGAAACAAGCCCGAACCGGAGCAGGGCGCATCCACCACCACCAGGTCAAAATAACCAGGCAGCCTGGAAAAATCACGGGGATCATTGTTGCTCACCACTACATTGGGCGCCCCCCATTTAGTAAGATTATCTGCCAGTAATGCAGCACGCACTTTTATTACTTCATTGGCCACCAATAAGCTGTCAGGGCTAATCAGCGACTGCAGCAACGTAGATTTTCCACCCGGCGCCGCACRCAGATCCAGGACTTTCAGCGGAGCAGATAAATCTACCGTGGCACGCACAGCTTGTTCCAGGAACATCGACGATGCTTCCTGCACGTAATAAGCACCTGCATGGAAAAAAGGATCAAAAGTAAAGGAAGGTCTTGCCGGTAAATAGTACCCCTCACTATTCCAGGGTATTTTGCTCACACCAGCAACAGATAAGGATTGAAGCACCTGCTGTGCTTTCTCCGGCGATTTAATTTTAGTAGGATTCAACCGCAGGGAAGTGATTTTTTCTGCGGCAGCATGTACTCGTTCAAATGTTTCCCGGTTATAACCCGGAAGTCCTGCTAACGAATCAAGCAGTGCCGCTGGTAAATGACTGGACAAAGGAATTTTTTCCGCAAAAATAATGAAAATGCAGATTTTATTCTTCTGTAAACCAAACTCGTTATTATACCTCTTTAATCGCCGTCAGCAACTCCTGCAGCACTTTCTTCGCATCGCCAAACAGCATAGAGGTTTTAGGTTGGAAGAAAAGATCGTTTTCTATACCGGCATATCCCGGCTTCATACTACGCTTGTTGACAATCACCACTTTGGCATTTTCCACTTCCAGTATAGGCATACCGTAAATGGGACTGGCAGGATCATTTTTGGCAGCAGGGTTCACCACATCATTGGCACCTAAGATCAATACCGCATCGGTAGTAGGAAATTCAGCGTTGGCATCTTCCATCTCCAGCAATTTTTCATAGGGTACATCCGCCTCCGCCAGCAACACATTCATATGCCCTGGCATACGGCCTGCTACAGGATGAATGGCATATTTTACCACTACTCCTTTTTCTTCCAGCAACTTTTCCAACTCATGACAGGCATGCTGGGCCTGTGCTACGGCTAATCCATATCCCGGTACGATAATTACTTTATTGGCATATGCCAGTACTACAGCAGCATCACTTAAACTGATTTCCTTATAACTTCCCTGGTCTTTGCCCCCAGCAGCCGATGCTACAGCACCACCACCAAAGGAACCTATCAGCACATTTTTAAGCGAGCGGTTCATAGCCTTACACATCAGGATGGTGAGAATAGTACCGGCAGAACCTACCAGTATTCCACCTGTCAGCATCACCGGATTAGCATATAAAAATCCACCACAAGCGGCTGCTACACCCGTAAAGGAGTTTAACAGGGAGATGACTACCGGCATATCTGCTCCGCCGATCGGAAGCACAAAAAGTACTCCGTAGAACAATGCCAGCAGGAAAATAAGATAGAAAACAAGGAGACCTGTACCCGGTGAAACAGCGAACACCAGCAGCAACCACACCGACAATCCCACTATTAAGGCCAGCACGCCCAGGTTCAGCAGGTGCTGCCCCTGGAAGGAGAAATCTTTCACTTTTCCGGTCAGCTTTCCCCATGCTACAATACTGCCTGCACAGGACACCGCACCAATCACCAGACTCAGTAAAATGATCACCACTGTTCCTTTTGAAGCAGATGACTCCAGTAACTGCAGCATCAAATGATCATCTGTAACAGGAGCATATAAATTCTTTATCAGCGCATGAAGATGGTTAAACTCTACAATGGAAATCAATGCCGCACAAGCGCCCCCCATACCATTAAACATACTCACCATTTCCGGCATCGCCGTCATCTTCACTTTTTTGGCAGATAATACACCGATGACGCCACCTATCAGCAGCCCGGTAAATATCCAACCATAATTGTGCAGGGGAACCTCGTTTACTCTATAGAGAAAAATAGTGCCTACAATGGCGAGTGACATGCCGGCAGCCGCTATCAGATTGCCTTTACGGGCAGTATCCGGTTTACTTAACATCTTTAGTCCAAGGATAAAAGTAACAGAGCCGATCAGGTAGATAATTGATAAAATGCTGGATCCCATATTGAATAGTGCTTTAGCTGTTAGCAATTAGCTTTTAGCCATTAGCTTTTAGCTTTTAGTAAATGCAGCGAAGAATAACATAACATCCCCTTCGCTGCATTTACTAAAAGCTAAAAGCTAATTGCTAACAGCTGGTTCGGTTTTCTATTTCTTTTTTCCTTTGAACATTTCCAGCATACGGTCTGTCACCACAAAGCCGCCCACTACATTGACCGTGCCCAGTATCACTGCCAGGAACCCGATGATCAGCGCCAGATAGTTATCTGATTCTGCCTTCCCCATCACAATGATAGCGCCTATAATCACCACACCGTGGATAGCATTGGCACCACTCATCAGGGGTGTATGGAGCACAGACGGCACTCTGGAAATCACTTCTACCCCCAAAAAAATGGACAGGATAACGATGTAAATCAGGTCAATATGCTGGTGAAGAAAAGTGAAAATATATTCCATGTTTAACGGGTGTTTTTACATTCCTAACTACTAAGCAGGCTGCATCATGCTTTTCACACGCTCATTCACAATTTCTCCGTTATGTGTGATACAGGCTCCCTTTACAATATCGTCCCCGAAATCCAGGTGCAGGGCTCCTTCTTTAGTGAGAATTAATTTCAGGAAATTGAATAGATTTTTTGCATACAACTTGCTGGCATCAGCTGGCATGGTCGCTGGCAGATTAGAGTTTCCTATGATGGTAACCCCATTATAATGCACGGTTTCATTGTTTTTAGTAACAGTGGTATTGCCACCGGTAGCTGCTGCCAGATCTACAATTACAACGCCGGCACGCATACGGTCCAGCATTTCATTGCTGATGAGTATAGGTGCAGCCTTGCCTGGAATCTGCGCAGTCGTAATCACGATATCTGCTTTGGCAATACTTTCTGCAATACGTTGTTGTTGCTGCTGTTTATAAGTTTCGCTTTGTTCTACCGCGTAACCACCGGCTGAGGAAGCATCTGCAGCACCTTCCACTTCTACGAATTTTGCACCCAGACTTATCACTTCTTCTTTCACTGCCGGTCTGGTATCAAACACTTCCACTACTGCCCCGAGGCGGCGGGCAGTGGCAATGGCCTGCAATCCGGCTACACCTGCACCCAGTATCAGTACTTTGGCAGGAGCAATGCTTCCTGCTGCCGTCATCAACATAGGAAAATAACGTGAATAGCTATACGCTGCGAGCAATACTGCCTTATAGCCGGCAATATTGGCCTGAGAGCTGAGTACGTCCATCACCTGCGCACGGGTGGTGCGGGGAATCGTATCTAAACTGAAAGCGGTAATATTTCTGGAAGCCCAGTACTCTACCTCGTTTACACGGTAGAGTGGCTGTAAGATACCGGCAATGATTTTACCGGCGGGAATCTGATCTGCCAGCTCCCGGGATGGAGGCTGCAGCGTAAAAATAATGTCTGCTCCGGAAAGAATGTCTGCTGCCGTTTTAACCAATGCTCCTGCCTGCATATAGGCGTCATCGTTATAGAAGGCATTGTCGCCGGCTCCCTGCTCCACCCACACGGTCACCGACATTTGCTGCAGTTGCTTTACTACTTCAGGTACAAGAGATACCCTGGTTTCGCCGTTTTTTTCCTTTAAAATTCCTGCAATCATCTGGTGGAAATTTATAATGGAATTTAAAGAAAAAACGGCAACAACGAACTATTTTTCTGATTAATTTTTCTTCAGCGAAGCGGCGAAAGTAGCGGCATATTGTAGTAAAGCCGGGATAGCCACGCCTTGCAGGTAATTCCCGCGGATATATATACCAGGATATTTTTTTTCAAAATCTGCTACCGCACTACGCAACTTAACATGCCCTACATTCAGTTGCGGAATGGCCTTTCCCCAGGTACTGAACTGCTGCATCACCGGTGGTGAAGATAAATGCAGCAGAGAAGTAATCTCTTCCACTACACGTTGTTGCCATGTTGCAGCATCCAGCTGATCAAACAGGTGCTCCTGTCTGGCCCCGCCCATAAACACTGTAAACAGTATTTTTCCTGCCGGGGCTTTCTCCGGAAAAATCGCTGAGTTGCAGATAGCTCCCAGGAAATGCATATTTTCTGCATGGGGTACCAGGAATCCAAAACCATCCAGCGGTTGTGGCAATGCTGCCGCATCAAAACCCAGGTGCAATACGCCCATACGCGGATAAGGGATGCCTCGCAGCAATGCCGCAGTGGCGGGATCCAGGGAAAGAATCGTTTCTGCGGTACTGTAAGCAGGGCTGGTCACCACTACTCTGGTAGCCACAAAGCTGGCAGAGACACCGTTTTCTACAGCACTGACCATATACCCGCTGCCCGCTTCACTGATACTGGTTACCTTACAATTAAAGCGCACCGGTGTTGTGAGCAATTGCTCCAAACGATTGGTGAGTACCTGGTTGCCTCCTTTGAAACTGATGATCTTTCTGCCGCTCATAGCCGCTTTATTCTTCATCAGCCCTTTGGTAACACTTCCGTATTCCTGCTCCCATCGCGGCAATGCAGGTAATACTTCGGCCATACTCATCCTGTCAGGATTACCGGCATAGATGCCCGATAATACCGGGTCAAATACATAATCTGCTATCTCTTTATTAAATCTCCTGGTAATAAAATCAGTCACCGTTTCCTCTGCTGATACAGGTGAGGACTTCCGGAATCTTTCGGTAAACAAACGCCACTTACTGCCACGACTCAGATAAGCCGAAGCCATGATTTTGAAGGGGTGTGGAGAAACCCCATGCAATTGATTGTTTCTGACGAGGAAACGATGTTTACTGGCGGCAGTAGCCTCCAGTATATCTGCTTCCAGACCCAGTTCCCGGAAGAACGTTAATATTTCCGGCGAGGCGGCAATGGTATTAGCGCCTGCATCCAACTCAAAACCATTCTCCCGGAAGGATTGCATTACGCCACCCGTATGACTGGATGCTTCCAGCACCAGGTAGGGCACCTGTTGCTTTTGTAGTTCATACGCAATACTCAGCCCGGCAATGCCGGCGCCGATAATCAATACGGGTTGTTCAGACATATGGAAAGATTAGACTACTTGTTCTTGTGCTATAATCTCCGTACAATATTTCACCACTGCTTTTACCCACATCGGATGAATATTCAGGCAGGGGATCATGGTAAATGTTTCACCACCACTATTCAGGAAAGAATGCTTTCCTTCTACCGCTATCTCTTCCAACGTTTCCAGGCAATCAGACACAAAAGCCGGACATACAATCAACAGCTTTTTCTTTCCCTCTGCAGGCAACGTTTCCAGCAAACCAGCCGTATAAGGCTTCAACCATTCTTCACGTCCCAGTCGCGACTGGAAAGAGATTCCCCATTTTTCACGGGGTAATCCCAGTTGCTCTGCTACCAGTTCCGTGGTAACGGTAATCTGGTGACGGTAACAGAAAGGATGTGAAGCCGATTTAACATGACAACAATCATTCACTTTCATACAATGGGCACCAGTAGGATCTGCTTTACGCATATGCCTTTCCGGTAAACCATGATAACTGAAAAGTATGTAATCATATTCCTGTTGCAGGTATGGACGCATACTTTCTGTTAATGCATTGATATAGTCCGGTTCATCATAAAACGGCGGAACGATGGACAATTTGAATTTATACTTCTTTTTCCGGTAGATCTCCTGCGCATATTCTACGGCTGTTTCATAAGAAGACATCGCATAATGCGGATACAACGGAAACAGTACGACTTCTTTCAGATCAGGATTTTGCTTCAACAGGTTGTTGTAAGCCACTTCCGGGCTGGGGTTGCCATAGCGCATAGCTATTTCCACCGGAATTTCCATATCGTTCTGTACAGCCATCTGTAATTGCCTGGTAAGTGCCACCAGCGGGGAGCCTTCTTCCCACCAGATAGATGCATAAGCTTTGGCAGATTGCTCCGCGCGCTTTGGAACGATGATACCCTCGATTAATATCTTACGAAACAACCATGGATAATCTATCACACGCTTGTCCATCAGGAACTCATTCAGATAACGCTTTACATCCGGTACGGTTGTAGAATCAGGCGATCCAAGGTTCATCAATACTATTCCAACATCAGATTTCGATACCATTTCTTATAAATTGGTGCAAAAGTAAGTAAAAAGCAGAAAGCTAAAAGCAAAAGCAATAAAGGGAATGACAATACAACAGCGCATATTCTAAAAATCAGTACTATCTTTACTGTCAGAAGCTTTATGCCTTTTGCTTTCAGCATTTCGCTCCGTTACTGTCATCCTATTGTAATGATTAAAAACTGATAAAAATCATTTTTTCCTCGTGCTGATTACCAGTAGTAGAAATGACACACTAATGACAGCCTAAACCCGTTTGTTTGGGACGTATGAAAGTACTTTTGCAACCGGAAGCTTATACAAGAACATGCAGGTCAGTCATTCAAAAGAAATAGCAAATTTTCATATTGTTGGGATCAACTATAAGAAAACAGACGCTGCTATCAGGGGATTATACGCCATCAATCCGGCTCAGTATCAACAACTCCTGGAGCATGCCAGGGCAGTACAACTAGACGATCTATTTGTACTATCCACTTGTAACAGAACGGAGGTATACGGATTTGCAGCCAATCCCGGGCAGCTGATAGACTTGCTATGCAGGGAATCAAACGGCGACAGAAGCCAACTGGAAGAATTAGCCTATATCAAGTCAGGAGAAGATGCCATCAGGCATTTGTACCAGGTAGGTACAGGTCTGGACTCCCAGATCCTCGGCGATTATGAAATCATAGGTCAGATACGCAACGCCACGAAGTTTGCCAAGGCACATCAATGCCTGGGTAGTTTCCTGGAAAGATTAGTGAACAGCGTATTGCAGGTTTCCAAACTTATTAAAACAGAAACAGGCCTCAGCAAAGGCACCGTATCTGTGGCATTCGCCACCGTAAGGATGCTGGAACGCATTTGTCCTGATGTAAAAGATAAAAAGATTGTGCTGCTGGGTGTTGGCAAAATAGGCCGCAACACCTGCAAAAACATGATCGAATACCTTGGTGTAAAAGAAGTGACCCTCATTAACCGCACCATGCAGGTAGCCGCAGATTTTGCAGATCAGCATGGATTGAAATACGCGCCCTACGAAAATATGGTCAGCGAAATGCAACAGGCGGATGTAATACTGGTAGCCTCTAATGCACCACAGCCCACTGTATTGGCTCATCATCTGCAAACATCATCGCCCAAACTGATTGTGGATCTTTCTATTCCATTTAACGTAGAATCTGCTGTAGGCGAGCTTTCCCATATCACCCTGGTGAATGTGGATGAACTTTCCAAGGTACAGGACGAAACGCTGCAGAACAGACTGGGTGAAGTACCAAAAGCCATTGCCATCATCGATGAACACATGGAGGAATTCCTCTACTGGTATAAAATGCGCAAGCACGCAGTGGTATTGAAAGCAGTGAAAGATAAACTGCATGAAATACATACCCGCGAAATAATGCAGCAGAAAAACGGAGGGCACTACAAAATAGAAGATATAGAACTGGTATCCTCCCGCATCATACAGAAAATGATTAATCTCATGGCAGGTAAAGTACGTAAGGAAACCGATAAGAGTGACCAGTACATTGCTATGATCAACGATATTTTTGAGACCGGAGTTAACCAGGAATAAAAAAATGGATAAAGTTATCAGGATAGGTACAAGAGAAAGTCAGCTGGCCTTGTGGCAGGCAAACCAGGTAAATGATCTGCTCACCGCACAAGGCTACCGCACCGAACTGGTACCCATCAAAAGCGAAGGCGATATTGACCTGGTCACGCCCCTTTACGAAATAGGCGTACAAGGCATCTTCACAAAAAGTCTGGACCTGGCACTGCTCAATAATCGTATAGACATTGCCGTTCATTCCTTCAAAGATGTTCCCACACAACTACCTAAACAAATCGTACACGCTGCCATACTCAAACGCGGCCCCGTAAAAGATTTGCTGGTATATAAAACAAATACGGATTTCCTGGAACAACGGGACTATGTTGCCAACATTGCCACCAGCAGTGTACGCCGCAAAGCACAGTGGCTCCGCAAATATCCACAACATCAGCTGCACAATCTGCGCGGCAATGTAAACACCCGCTTACAGAAACTGGCCAACGAAAACTGGGACGGCGCCATCTTTGCAGTGGCAGGCCTGGAAAGAATTAATGTACGCCCTGCTACTTCCATCGATCTCGACTGGATGCTGCCAGCTCCCGCACAAGGCGCGGTAGTAGCCGTATGCAGAGAAGACGACACCTTCTGCCTGGAAGCATGCGCTGCTTTCAATCACGAAGAAACAGCCCTGGCCACACATATAGAACGCGAATTTTTACGTACCCTGATGGGCGGCTGCACCACCCCTATCAGCGCATACGCTTATATACAAAACAATACCGTACATTTCAACGGCGAACTTTGCAGCCTCGACGGGACCGGCTTTTTCAGCACCTCCCGCGAAGTACCACTGACACAGGCACAACACCTGGGCCAGGAAGCAGCGGAAGAGATTATGGCGCAGGGTGGCGCTGAAATTGTAGCACAGATCAGAAATGCAAAATGATAAATACCGCATATTAAGCACCAGGCATTTAACAGACAGCTCTATCGCTGTGGCTGGTGAAAGTGGTATTCTCATAGAAGTAAAAGATTTTATCCAGATAAAGCCAATCACACTTCCCGCATTGAAAGGAAGTATTCCAAGCTGGAACAATAGCAGTATATCTGATATTTTCCAGCCACCCCACGTCTCTGTTTTTACAAGCGCCAACACCGTAAAAGTGTTGGAACAACACTATTTCAGCATAAACGGCTTCAGAAATAATGGTCTCCATACTTTTTTCAATACAAGGAATGCCAATATCTGCTGTATCTCCGGCAAAACGCTGCAAAAAGCCATGGAGGCATTTCCGGATTGCAACATACTGGCGTCTTCATCCTACGGAAGTGAACTCGCCACTGCTATCATTGCACTGGGAAACATCACGGAAGTAAATTTCTATTGCGGCAATCAGCGGCGGGATGAATTACCTGCCGGATTAAAACAGGCTGGGATCCGGGTTAATGAGTATGTCATCTACGAAAATATACCGTCACCGGCAGTTACGGCAGAAGATTATGATGGCCTGTTTTTTTTCAGCCCCAGCGCTGTAAAAAGTTATCTGTCCGCCAACAGACTTCATAGCAAAACCGTTTGTTTCGCTATCGGCAGAACAACGGCCACCGAACTGAGAGAATACACCGACAACAAGATTATAATGAGCACCGACATCAGCGAAGATGCGATGGTGCAAACAGCTATATTTTATTTTAACAACATTAACTGCTACGAATGAGCGCATTGAAGAACGACTTATTGCTGAAGGCCCTTAAAGGTGAAACTGTTTCCCGCACGCCCGTATGGATGATGCGCCAGGCTGGTCGCTATCTCCCGGATTATATTAAACTGCGTGATAAATATACTTTTTTCGAACGCTGCGAAAATCCGGAACTGGCAACAGAAATAACAGTCATGCCGGTAGACCAGGTAGGTGTAGATGCTGCGATTATTTTTTCTGATATCCTTGTAGTTCCGCAAGCCATGGGTATGGAAGTACAGCTGGTAGAAAAAGTAGGTCCCTTACTGCCTGCCCCTATTAAAACCGCGCAGGACCTTCAACGTTTATGCGTTCCCGATGTACAGGAAAGATTACACTACGTATTTGAAGCACTGGCCCTCACCAAAAAAACACTCGATGGCCGCGTGCCGTTGATTGGCTTTGGTGGCGCTCCCTGGACTTTACTCTGCTACATGGTACAGGGCAAAGGCTCCAAAACTTTTGATGAAGCAAAAGCATTCTGCTACCAGCAACCTGCAGTAGCACATCAGCTGTTGCAAATGATCACCGATACTACCATCGCTTACCTGAAAGCACAGGTAGCCGCCGGCGCAGATACCGTACAGGTATTTGACTCATGGGGTGGCTTGCTCAGCCCACAGGATTTTGAAATCTTCTCTTTACAATATATCCGCCAGATAGTGGCGGCGATGAAGGATGTTTGTCCTACCATCGTATTTGCCAAAGGTGCCTGGTTTGCACTGGAAGACATGGCCGCTACCGGCGCTCATGGCCTGGGCATAGACTGGTGCATTAAGCCTGAACTGGCGCGTCAGTTTGCCGGCAGCAACATCACCCTGCAGGGCAATTTTGATCCGGCTAAATTACTGGCACCAATTCCGGAAATTGAAAAGGCTGTGAAAGAAATGCTGAAAGGATTTGGCAGACAACGTTACATTGCTAACCTCGGTCATGGCATTTTACCAAATGTACCGGTAGATCATGCCAGAGCATTTGTGGAAACAGTTAAAGCACACGGATAATGATCCAGCCCTTAGCTATTGGCTGTTAGCTCTTAGTGACTCATAGCAGCTCAATACTAACTGATAAATAACAAAACAAACTAAAAGCTAATTGCTAAAATGATAAAAGCTGCATTCATCGCCTTCATACACGGCCTGCAGGACGATATCTGTGCCGCACTGGAAAAAGCAGATGGTAAAGCTACCTTCCGCGAAGACCAGTGGGAACGCCCCGGTGGTGGTGGCGGTAAATCACGTGTAATCGCCAACGGTAATGTATTTGAAAAAGGCGGCGTAAGCACCTCTATCGTACACGGCGAATTACCAGAAGCCATGGCACAACAGTTTGGTGTTACCAACAGCCAGTTTATGGCCTGTGGTATCTCCCTGGTGATTCATCCGCTGAATCCTTTTGTGCCTACAGTACATGCCAATTTCCGCTACTTTGAACTATATGCACAGGACGGAACTTTGAAAGACAGCTGGTTTGGTGGTGGCGCCGATCTTACACCCTACTACCTGGCCGAAGAAGATGGTATTCATTTTCACCAGACCTTTAAAAATGCCTGTGATCCTTTTGGTGCAGACCTCTATCCAAAATATAAAAAACACTGCGATGAATATTTTATCAATAAACATCGCAACAACGAAGCACGTGGTATAGGTGGTATATTTTTCGATTACCTGCGCCCCGATGAAAACACCACTGCTGAAGAACGGCTGGCCTTCTCCAAAGCCAACGGCAACGCTTTCCTGGATGCCTACATCCCCATTGTGGAAAAAACTAAAAACCTGCCCTATACAGAAGCACACAGAAGCTGGCAGGCGTATAGACGTGGCCGTTATGTAGAGTTCAATCTCATTCACGACAGAGGAACACTTTTTGGTTTAAAAACCAATGGCCGCACCGAGTCGATTTTGATGAGTCTGCCGCCGGTAGCCCGCTGGGAGTATGATTTCCATACCACACCGGGAAGTCCTGAAGCACAACTACAGGAGTTTTTAAAACCACGAGACTGGATAAAGCCCACTATATAAAAACAATAAAATTTTTATAAAGATGATCAGAAGAAACAGAATTTTAAGAGTATCTCCCGCCATTCGTGCAATGGTAGCGGAAACAATTGTAAGGCCCAGCGATTTCATCGCGCCGTTATTTGTTACCGAAGGAGAAAATGTGAAGGAAGAGATCAGCTCTATGCCAGGTTATTTCAGGTATTCGCTGGACCTTACCATTAAGGAAGCCAAAGAACTCTGGAGCCTGGGTATTAAAAGTGTGTTGCTGTTTGTAAAAGCACTGGATAGTGTAAAAGATAACAAAGGAACAGAAGCCGTTAATCCGGACGGATTAATGCAACGTGCTATCCGTGGTATCAAAAATGCCATCCCCGACATGATTGTGATGACGGATGTGGCACTGGATCCTTACTCCTCTTACGGCCATGATGGTATTGTGGATGGTACTGAAATTGTGAACGATCCTACCGTAGAAGTACTGGCCCGTATGAGCCTGAGCCATGCACAGGCAGGTGCTGACTTTGTAGCCCCCAGCGATATGATGGACGGCCGCATTCTGGCTATCCGTAACATCCTGGAAGAAAATGGTTTCGATAAAACAGGTATCATGGCTTATAGCGCCAAATATGCGTCCTGCTTTTATGGCCCATTCCGTGATGCACTGGATTCTGCCCCCGGCTTCGGCGATAAAAAAACATACCAGATGGACTACGCCAATTCCCGCGAAGCCATCAAGGAAACACTGATGGATATTGAAGAAGGTGCTGACATTGTAATGGTAAAACCAGCGATGGCTTATCTTGATATCATGCGCATCATTAAAGATCGTACTACCGTTCCCGTTAGTGCGTATCACGTGAGCGGTGAATATGCGATGATTAAAGCAGCAGCGGAAAGAGGATGGCTCGATGAAAATAAAGCGATCCTGGAAAGCATGACCAGCATGAAACGTGCGGGCGCGGATCTGATTGCTACTTACTTTGCAAAGGATGCCGTAAAACTGCTGAATGCATAATTCCCTATATTGCGTAAAATAATAAACCACCAACAGATGTACAGCAAAAGTGAAATGTTATTCGGGAAAGCAAAGCAGGTAATTCCCGGCGGTGTTAACTCTCCCGTACGAGCATTTAAAAGCGTAGGCGGCACACCCGTATTTATGGAACGCGCAAAGGGCGCCTACATGTACGATGTAGATGGCAATCAGTATATTGATTATATCAATTCGTGGGGCCCGATGATCCTCGGTCATGCTTATGAACCGGTGATAAAAGCCATACAGGAATATGCCACTTACTCCACCTCTTTTGGTGCACCCACTGAACTGGAAATAAAGATCGCAGAACTGATCGTATCCATGGTGCCTAATATTGATATGGTACGCATGGTGAACTCCGGCACCGAAGCCTGTATGACAGCGCTGAGACTGGCCAGAGGCTATACCGGCCGTAACAAGTTTATCAAATTTGACGGTTGCTACCATGGTCACGCAGATGCATTCCTGGTAAGTGCCGGCAGTGGTGTAGCGACCCTGGGTATACAATCTGTTCCCGGTGTAACAGCCACCGTAGCACAGGATACACTCACTGCTCCCTATAATAATTTACCTGCGGTAGAACAACTTGTAGCGGAACATGGCGCCGATATCTGTGCTATCATTATAGAACCGGTAGCTGGTAACATGGGCTGTATTCTGCCACAACCGGGATTCCTGGACGGACTGCGCAAGATCTGCGATGAAAATAATATACTCCTCATCTTTGATGAAGTGATGACCGGCTTCAGGCTGGCACGTGGTGGTGCACAGGAATTACTGGGCATCAAAGCCGACCTGGTGACCTTCGGAAAAATAATTGGCGCCGGTATGCCGGTAGGAGCTGTAGCAGGTCCGAAAGAAATCATGGAAAATCTGGCCCCGGCCGGAAAGGTATACCAGGCGGGCACCTTAAGCGGCAACCCTATCGCCATGATTGCCGGATATACACTGCTTCAAACACTCAACGACAATCCCGTCATTTACCAGCAACTGGAAGAAAAAGCCAGCTACCTCGTAAACGGATTAAAAGAAGCATTTGGCGCTGCAGGTATTGTACACAGCATCAACCAGATGGGATCTATGCTGAGTGCACATTTCACAGAATATCCTATCGTGGATTTCTCCGCTGCCTCTGCTGCCAACAATGAATTATTTAAACGTTTCTTCCATGCTATGCTGGAACGTGGTGTATATCTGCCGCCTTCCGCCTTCGAAAGCTGGTTTATGAGTAATGCACTCACCACCGAAGACCTGGACAAAACAATTGCTGCCGCTAAATCTGCCATGCAGGCAATCAAATAGTTAACAATTCAATCCTGTGCTGAGTGGAAAAGGCTGTCTCTCTACAAGAGACGGCCTTTTACTTTTTACCGGTCATCTATTGCTATTTCCTTTTATGTTCAAACAACCAGGTCATTAATCCTGGTTCTACAAAGGCATTATCCCAGCTGTTATGTCCTACACCGGGATATTCGGTATACTTCTCTTCTGCACCCAGTGCTTTCAGTTTGGCATCATATGCTCTGGAAGCATCCACAGGCACTACTTTATCTTCACCACCATGGAAGATCCAAACCGGTACTTTTTTAGCAAACCGGCCCGCTTCTGCTACATTGCCTGCACCACAAATAGGAAAGGCAGCCGCAAATAATTTAGGTCTTGTGCTGATCATATAAAAAGTACCCATACCACCCAGGGACAGGCCGCCAATGTAAACGCGTTTGGTATCAATTTTCCCGCTGGCCAGCAAGCTGTCCAGTAAGGGATTAAGTAAGGCTGTAGGTGGCGTGGGCCCCTCATTCAGTGGAAAATCGCCACGGATGATTTTCCCGGTGCTGTCGCGGTCAAATTTCATGGGTGCCCAGGTTTGATTAGGCGGACATTGCGGAAAGAGTACAAAGGCGGGGTAGTTGGTGCGGATACTGTCTCGCAGGAACATATCACCTCCATGCAGCAGCTGGGCATTATTATCAGCACCTCTTTCCCCTGCTCCATGTAAAAAAATAATCAGGGGATATTTTTTATGAGCGTCATAGTTGGCTGGCAACAGCAAACGATAACGAAGGGTATCACCTTTACGGCTAAACGACTGATAAGTATACTGCGGAAGATCCTGTGCAGCTGCTATCATACCGGTTGTCAGCAGACAGCTCAGGAGAAAGATTTTCATATAACGCATATCGGGAAGTTTATACCCAATATACTACCGGAAAATCAGTATTTCAGCGTGAAATGCTGTTTGATCTTAAAATCTTTCCGGAAAAACACCAACCCTATGAAAAACAGGTCGATAGTCATCGTGACCTGCGGATGCTCCTGTATGGTATGCCAGGCGGCTTCCATATCAGGTGTCCAGTGGATATCATCAAAAATAAAAACGGAATACTCGTCTGCAAACTGCAGGCACTGCTCAAAATAAGCCAGTGTAGGCTCTTTACGGTGATTACCGTCTATATATACCCAGTCAGGCAGCTGCATCTGCTTCAATACATCAGGTAAAACGGTATCAAAATTACCGGTTACCTGCTCAATGTTCTTAATATGGAGGGCTTCAAAATTCTTAGCTGCACGGGCCGCTATGTTAGGGCAGCCTTCAATGGTAAATATTTTGGCATGCGGAGCCGCTTTGGCCATATATGCCGTAGAAAGGCCCATAGAAGTCCCCAATTCCAGGATACGACCCGGCTGGAGGTATTGTATCAGCCGGTAGAATAACTGCCCGAATTTAGGCTGTTTTGCCGCATAACGGGTAATATCCCGTACCCGGCGTTCATTACCGGCTGATATCAGTGAGCCTGCTCCCAGGTCGGTGACCTGTAGCGTTTCATTACTTTGCAGTAGTTGTTTGCGCAACTGTTCTATTTCTCCAAAAGCTGCATGCTGCTTTTTATCCAGCAATACATCTTCTATCAATGCATACACAAAAGGTGAATGTACATCGTGGCGATTGCCTGAAGTGAAATAATATTTGAGATACTTCCCGGCTAAATTATACTGTTGCGCTAAACCCACTGGCTATATTAATTTTAATAAATCTTTCCTTTCATCATGCCCCACATATGCAAACGATGCTGCAGGGATACTCTCAATACACCCAGGCCGTAAATAGCACTGCGCTTGAAATTAATACTGGAGGCTTCGTCAAAATATTTGGTAGGACAGGTTACTTCTGCAATATCGTATCCTTTCATAAATATCTGCGAAACCATTTCATTATCGAAAACAAAATCGTCATTATCAGCCATATAGTTGATATCACGCAGCACTTCCGCAGAAAATGTCCGGTAGCCGGTATGGTATTCACTCAGTTTCTGACCAATCAGGATATTTTGTGTTAATGTTAAGAAACGATTAAATATGTACTTATACATAGGCATTCCCCCCTTCAGGGCGCCTTTACCAAGGATCCTTGAGCCGAACACCACCGGATACACATCATTGGCAATGATACTGCACATCGCTATAATGAGCTTAGGCGTATATTGATAGTCGGGATGCAGCATCACTACTATATCAGCGCCTAACTCAAGCGCCTTATTATAACAGGATTTCTGGTTACCGCCATAACCCTTGTTGTTATCATGACGGATCAGGTGTCTTATACCCAGTTGTTTTCCAACCTCCAGGGTATCATCCTTACTGGCATCATCCACCAGTACCACGTCATCAACGATTTCAAAAGGAATCTCCCGGAATGTTTTTTCCAGCGTAAGCGCTGCGTTGTAGGCCGGTAATACAACCACAATCTTTTTGTTATTAAGCATGAAAGTGGATCAAATTTGGACGCAAAGGTAAGTCACCTGCCGATAATTCAAAATATATATGGAAAAGCATTATTTCACCACCTATCATGATTTAATTTTAACTGTTATTAATTATTTATCTTTGCCTGATGATGTTTTTGGCATCATATTTTCTTAAATTTTTGTTAACAAAAAGCAAAAACAACATGTTAAAACACCTACCAACGGAAATGAAGCATGATAAACGCTTGACTGCCAAGCCCGATGAGTCATTACCGTTAGTACACCTGGCCCAAAGATTCTTCACTACAGGATGGATTAAATTTATACCAGCACCTCTTGTTTTACTTTTTACTTTTCAAACGGTGTATGCACAGGATCCGGAACTGAAAGGAACCGTTGCTCCTGTTATCAAAACTCAGGATACCACTATCCGTAAACTATTGGAAGAAGTACAGCGGATCACGGATAATGACAAGCAAAATTCCAATGCCATACAGGCATTGCTGCAGGGAAAGGACTTCGATAATATGACCAAATATGACCTGATCAAAAATAATATTATCAATGCCAGCGAAACTTATTACCTGCTTAACAAAAAAATAATTGATCTCAAGTCCCGCACCACTACCAACAACCTGGATGTATTCATCACTTCACTGAATAACCCCGAAAGTAAAGCGCTCGGGTTTTCACTGAGCGATCGCATTGTTGAGCTGGTAGAAAAAATCATTCTTAAAAATAAAGGGGATAAAAGCGAGAAGAATTCTAAAATCGTAGAGTCTACCAAGTCAATTATCAACAGCCCTATTTTCCAAAGCTTTACTTCCCTCACACCACCACTGGCCATTGCCAATTCGGTGATGAACTTCCTGCACAGTGTGAGCGTAAATAACAAACAGATTAATCAGAAGTCATTACAGGATTTCGAAAAAGAGCTGAACAAATATGTAGTGTATTACACCGCATTAAATGATGCCAATCAGAAATTCGAATATGGCCTCAACTTTAATAAAGATCAGTTAAGTCTCCTGCAGGACAACTTATTTGATCACCTGTCCTTCACGGCTACATCCATGAAGTTCCCCGCCCCTCAAAAGGGCAATCAGAGCCTGAGTCAGACAATGAACGAATATTTCATTGATTTCAGAAAAGAAAAAGTGGTGGATTATTTCAATAAACTGGAAGAAAAATATTCCAAAGGCAAGCGGATAGATTATGAATCCCTGCTGCGTGAAAATTCTTCCCTGAAAGAAGTCAACAACCAACTGGAAGACCTGGTACTGCAAACCAAAAGATTCGAAAATCTTTATAATGAGTATTTCACTTTGCTGGATTCTTACTACACCAAAGTAAATAACTCCCTGAAGATTGCCCAGGATAACGGACTGGCAGATAAGAGCATTATTGACACCAAACAAGCTGAATTCAGAAACCTGAAGACAGAAGCAGTGGGCGAAATTCAAGCCTCTATCAATATCCGTGAACTGTATAGCAATACAGAAAAGAYCAAGTACAGATACAGAATATTTTAGAATTACGAATTTCAAATTACGAATTACGGATTTGTCAGAAGACGGTAAACGCGGAGATCTTCTCTCGCTCCCGTCTTCTGACAAATCCGTAATTCGTAATTTGAAATTCGTAATTCTTTTTCATCGTCCTATAGATTTTATTGATACCTTCGTGGGATCAATTTAGAGGAAAATGACGACAGTTCAATTGGAGTATATTGTTGCGGTAGATACTTACAGAAGTTTTATCATGGCAGCAGAGAAATGCTTTGTGACCCAGCCAACGCTAAGCATGCAGATACAAAAACTGGAGGATGAATTAGGCATTAAATTGTTTGATCGTAGCAAATTACCGGTAGTCCCTACTGAAATAGGTATTTCTGTGGTAGCACAAGCAAGGATTATTATCAAGGAAAATGCCCGCATCCGGGAAATCATTGCAGACCAGAAAAAAGAAGTACAGGGCAACCTGAAAGTAGGCATTATCCCTACACTGGCTCCCTATCTGCTGCCCCGCATTCTCACCGGGTTCATGAAAAAATATCCGAAGGTAAAACTGGAAATATGGGAATACCCGACAGAACAGATTATGCAACAGCTGAAACAGGAACTGCTGGATTGCGGTTTACTGGCCACTCCCCTGCATAACCCTCACCTGGAAGAACATCCCCTGTTCTACGAATCCTTTGTAGTATACACTGYCAAAAGCAATGCTTTATACGAGAAGAAAATAGTGAAAGCAGAAGAGCTGGACATCAAAGATGTATGGCTGCTGAATGAAGGACATTGTATGCGCAACCAGGTGCTGAATATCTGTAAAGATAAATTCACCATGGGCGATAACAAAAACCTGGAATACAATACAGGTAGTGTGGAAACCCTGAAAAGAATGGTGGACCTCAACGAAGGATATACCATTTTACCAGAGCTGTCCTTACAGGATCTTACTACCCGGCAACTGAATATGGTACGCTACTTTAAGGCGCCGGAACCAGTACGGGAAATCAGTCTCGTTACCCACCGCCACTTTATAAAGCAAGCGCTGATAGAGGCTTTCAAGAAAGAAATCCTGGCGCATGTACCAGAGAAAATGAAAGTGCAGAAGAATAAAAAAGTAATAGATATTATTACAGAGAAAGCATAAGGCACAAAGTAAAAAGCTATTAAGGCGAATGAATAGAGCGGAACATATTCGCTTTATTCATTCGCCTTAATAGCTTTTTACTTTATCCTTTATGCTTTACACTTTTCCCGGTGTATAATACTTCATCGCTTCCGGCATCAGCTGCTGCAATTTCTGTACACGGGTAGCATCGCTGGGGTGCGTACTCAGAAACTCAGGTGGCTTTTGTCCCTTGCTCATATTTGCCATGCGTGTCCAGAAAGGAATGGATTCCTGTGGATTGTATCCGGCCATCGCCATAAATATAACACCCAGGTGATCGGCTTCGAGTTCATTGGCACGTGAAAACGCCAGCATGCCCATATTACCACCTACACCAAAAGCCTGATTAAACAGGTTTACAGCAGTGGGGTTTTTATTCAGCGCCACAGCACCTGCCACCTGAATCCCCTGCACTACCAGTCCCTGGCTCATACGCTCGTTACCGTGACGGGCGATAGCATGCGCTATTTCATGTCCCATTACGCAGGCCAGTGCCGTTTCATTTTGTGTAACAGGCAGCAGACCGGTATATACTACTACTTTACCACCTGGCATGCACCAGGCATTCACTTCTTTATTATCTACGAGGTTGAATTCCCATTTATAACTGGCTACTTCGTTGCCCATATTGTTTTGGGTCATGTACCTGGTAACAGCGGCAGCAATGCGCTGCCCCACTCTTTTTACCATTTCAGCATCTTTACTGGTTGTTTGAGCCACCACCTTGTTGGACGATAAAAAACTCTGATACTCCTGCAGTGCCATTGACTGCATAGTACTTTCAGGAAGGAGGTTCAACTGACTGCGGCCAGTAATAGGAACGCGCGAACAGGCGGCTAATGCAAGGCTAGCAGTAAAGAATAAGACATACTTTTTCATGGGAGCATTAATTTAAATCGCGTTAAACGCAAAAAGCACAAAGCAAAAAGCATGCACATTTTATTGGCCATCGCTTCCAGCTTCATGCTTTTACTATATAACTATAACTAGTTTTTGTCCTTTTTATTCTTAAATAACGGCACTTTACTCTCGACTCCTTTCAACAATCGTGTAATGTTTTTCTGATGGGTTAATACCACCATCAGCGCCACAGCTATAGCGAAGATGCGATAAAATATCTCAGGCTCATTAAAAATATAAAGGATCAGTATCGGAAATGCGATGCTGGCAATAATAGAACTGAGAGATACATATCTTGTTAAAAACAGGATCATTAAGAAAACACCTACACAGCATAAAGCAACCAGTGGCTGAATAGCCAGTACCAGGCCAAACAGGGTGGCAATACCTTTACCTCCTTTAAAATTTGCCCAGATAGGGAAAATATGACCTACTACAGCAGCCAGGCCAAGTCCGATCTGAAGATTTACCAGCTGCGTGAGATTAGTATGGTCCTGATAATAAGGGGCCAGATAAGCTAAACGTACTGCTAACACGCCTTTCAGCATGTCAACTACCATTACAAAAGTACCGGCCTTAGGACCCAGTACCCTAAAAGTATTGGTAGCACCGGCATTGCCGCTACCATACTCCCTGATATCCATACCAAAAACGCCTTTACTTACCCAGACAGCTGTGGGAACAGATCCGATCAGATAAGCACCAATAAGCAATAAAATTTCTACCATCACTACAAGTTAGGAATGCTAAGATAACAAATTCTGTGTTAAAATAGAGACAATATTAGAAAAGATTATAACACAAAAGTTGGATTATCAACACTTTTTATATGTAACTTTTACTCTATTACGGTACAGGCACTTCAAATTGCAGGGCGAGCCAGTTATCCTTTTCGATCCTCTTTTCCTTTACAAATCCCTGTAAAACAGCGGCGGCTACAATATTTTCTTCATCGGTAGGTAAGATGCCACTTAACAGTAATTTGCCTCCAGGTTGAATCAGGCCGTGCATATCCCCCATAAATTGTAATAAGATGTTACAGTTGATATTCGCCAGCAATATATCATATTTTTCGGTAATGGCATCAAGCCGATCCGCCTGCCATACTTTTACTTTACTCATCTGGTTAGCGGTAATATTCTCCAGCGTATTGTTTACGGCCCATTCATCATAGTCAATAGCATCTGCTGTGGCCGCTCCCATCATTTCAGCCAGTAWAGCCAGTATACCTGTACCGGTGCCAAAATCAAATACTTTTTTACCCACAAAATCGATGTCTTCCATCAGCTTTATCATGGAAGAAGTAGTGGCGTGATGCCCCGTACCAAAGGCCATTTTAGGTGTAATCACAATCTCATAGGCTGGTTTGGGGTTAAAAGGAGGATGAAAATCCGCCCGGATTCCGCAAAAATCATCTACCTGCACAGGCTCAAAATTACTCTCCCACAACGCATTCCAGTTAGCAGGTAAAATAGTTTCTTTTGTATAGGTAACTCCCTGAGGCTGCAGGATTTCCTGCAACGCTGCTTCATCAAAATCAGTTTCCGGAATGTAAGCGATGAGGGCATCCGTTTGCTCTTCAAATCCCTCATAATTCAACACAGATAATTGCGCAATCAACAGGTCAGACTGCTCTGCACCTGCACGCATCGTAATAGCAATGTAAGACATAGAGGGCAAAGATAGCCATTAGCCGCTAGCTTTCAGCGGCTAACAGGTAGCTAATCGGCTGATATAACGATAATTTATAGGCGGCTTACCTATATCCACCTGACACAGGGACTGTCTTTATACATATTAATGTGAATAGTATTATATTTGATTAATAAATAATATTAAATATCCTATGAAAGCACTATTCCTCCTGCTGGCCGGCGTGGCGTTGTCCATATCCGGAATGGCCCAGGTTATCAAAGTAAGACAACCTGTAGAACCGATCATCGACTCTATTGTGTATCAAACCGAGAATGTAACACTGATCTTCGAACGGAGCAATCTCCGCGATTATATGGTAAGCATGGACACTACGCTCCGCAACGCCAAATACAGCAATAAAGTGTTCAATAGTGTGCAGTTTACCCGCCTGAATGCCATTGATATGGGTAATCACTTCCGTAAAGCTTATTGCTACCTGGAAGATACCACCAACAAGGACTTCAGCTATAGTACGGGCAGAATGAACATGTTATGGGCCGAAGACGGTGGTATCATGTTACCATACGTAGAAGAAATACTACCGGATCTGCTGGCAGCAGGAACCGTGAGAGTGATCGACAGAAGTACCAAAGCATTGCAACCCGCCTATAAAATGATTGCAGAACCTATAGACGGTAGTAACTACCGGGTATTCCGCTTAAACAGTGGCCGGGAAATTTTCCGTGAAAGCACTTTCCGGGTAGAGCAGCTAACAAAGCGGTAACGAGTAATTACCGGACGGTCGACCGCTAAAAACAAATAAAAACGGAAATTTAAGGCCATTAAAGCGCATTAATTTGACTGAAAGTGGTGTATCGCGCGAAAAACGGAAATATTGGAGCGTTTCGCCAATAAAAGCCAGATGAAAGTTAAAAATGCAACAAAAACGGAAATTTCACACCTTTTCCCATTAAAAATAAAAATGCAGCGAAGAAGAAGATTGATCACTCCTTCTTCGCTGCATTTTTACTAACAGCTAAAAGCTAATGGCTAATAGCTAAAAAAGCAGCCTCCGTAGAGACTGCTTTTCTTCGTATTTAATTCCAGTTATCTGCTAGCTATAACAGCGCCTATTCGGCATCAAAGGTAGGCTCCTGTGGTTTTTCCGGACGGGAGTTGTAATCTCCGCCGCCACGGTTGCCATCGCGGTTGAAATCACGTCTGTCGCCGCCACCACCGCGTCTGTCATCACCGCCACGTCTGTCGTCACGGGGACCACGTCTGTCGCCACCACCACGTCTGTCATCTCCGCCACGTCTGTCGTCACGGAAATCACGTTCGCCGCGCTCTTCGCGTTCTGGTCTTTCTACGTAACCTTCTGGTTTAGGCATGAGCACTTTGCGGCTCAGCTTAAACTTACCGGTTTTAGGATCAGTACCAGTCAGCTTCACTTTCACTTTTTCGCCTTCTGTCAGCACACCTTCCATTGTTTCCAGGCGTTTCCAGGAAACTTCAGAGATGTGGAGTAAGCCTTGTTTACCAGGCATGAACTCAACAAAAGCACCATAAGGCATGATGGATTTAACAACGGACTCATATACTTCACCTACTTCAGGTATAGCAATGATTCCTTTTACCCATGCAACTGCTTTATCGAGGCTTTCTTTCTGAGCAGAGAAGATGCTAACTTCACCGGTTTCACCAACTTCTTCGATGTTGATAGTAGTACCGGTTTCGCGTTGAATCTCCTGTATAATTTTACCACCGGGTCCGATTACAGCGCCGATAAATTCACGGTCGATGATAATCTTTTCCATGCGTGGTGCATGTGGTTTAGGTTCAGGACGTGCAGCAGGGAATGCTTCGTACATGGCTTCCACGATGTGTAAGCGACCTTTCTTAGCCTGAGCCAGCGCGGAGCGCATTACGTCCATGCTTAAACCATCTACTTTAATGTCCATCTGTATACCCACAATACCATCACGGGTACCGGTTACTTTGAAGTCCATATCACCCAGGTGATCTTCATCACCAAGGATATCGGTTAATACCGCCCATTTACCATCGGAAGCGCGGGAGATAAGACCCATTGCCACACCAGATACGTGTTTAGGCAAAGGTACACCTGCGTCCATCAGTGCCAGTGAACCAGCACATACGGTAGCCATGGAGGAAGAACCGTTAGATTCGAGGATATCAGAAACTACTCTCACGGTGTAAGCGTAGTCGCTGCCCGGCATCATTTGCTTCAGGGAGCGCATGGCCAGGTTACCATGTCCAACTTCACGACGACCAGGGCCGCGCATCATTTTCACTTCACCTGTAGAGAATGGAGGGAAATTGTAATGCAGAATGAATTTGGAGTAGTTGGAAACAGCTGCACTTTCTACCAGCAGTTCATCTTCCGGTGTACCGAGGGTAACAGTAGTCAGGGACTGTGTTTCGCCACGAGTAAACAGGGCAGAACCGTGCGGGGAAGGCAGGATATCTGTTTCCATTGCCAGTGGACGAACCTGATCCAGTGCACGACCATCCAGACGAACGGATTCATCCAGGATCATGTTGCGGATCACTTCTTTTTCCAGATCATGCAGGTATTCTTTTACCAGCGGTTGATCTTCTTCCGGCAATTCGCCCAGGTGCTCTTTCAGTTCCACGCCGATAGCTGCAAACGCATCGCTGCGATCGTGCTTGGCAGAAGCTGACTTAGCCACTGTGTATATTTTTTGAGTAGCAAAAGCTGCTATTTTCGCTTTCAGTTCTTCATTCTGGTGAGGCTGGGTGTATTCACGTTTACCGGTTACACCTTTCAGATCACGCAGTTGTTCCTGCGCCTTCACCTGCACCTTGATAGCAGCGTGTGCTGCCTCGATAGCGAGGATCAGGTCTTCTTCCTGGCACTCTTTACTTTCGCCTTCCACCATCATGATGTTCTTGTCAGTAGCACCAATGATGAAGTCCATATCAGCTTTAGCCAGCTCAGTACGGTTAGGGTTGATAACGTATTTGCCATCGATACGGGCAACACGGGCTTCAGAAATAATTTCCTGGATAGGCACGTCAGAAACGGCCAGTGCAGCAGATGCAGCCAAACAAGCCAGCGCATCAGGCATTACTTCAGGATCGGAAGAAATCAGGGAAACTAATACCTGTACTTCGCATAAGTAGTTATCGGGGAACAGGGGACGCAGAGCGCGGTCAATCAGACGGGAAATGAGTACCTCTGAATCAGACAACCGGCCTTCACGTTTGAAAAAGGAACCGGGTATACGACCGGCAGAAGCAAATTTTTCCTGGTAATCAACTGTAAGGGGGAAGAACGACTGGCCTGGTTTGGGTTCCTTATTTGCTACCACAGTGGCCAGCAAAATGGCATTCCCTAAACGCACCGTAACAGCACCGTCAGCCTGACGGGCCAACTTGCCAGTTTCGATGGTCACCATACGACCGTCTCCTATATCGAACTTCACTGAAATAGGTGTCAGATTCATAATAAAGTGAGGATTAAATATAAAGTTATCCTTTTTTGATCGCTAAAGGATAACAAAAGGTATACATACAAAAAAACTATTCCCAACCTAAAAAGTTGGGAATAGCGCTATAAATAAGTCATGGTTATTTTCTGATACCTAACTTCTCGATGAGGGCACGGTAGCCTGTGAGGTTGGTTTTAGATAAATAGGAAAGCAAACGCTTTCTCTGGCCAACCATCTTCATCAAACCACGGTGGGTAGAAAAATCTTTTTTGTTTTGTTTCAGGTGACCGGAAATGCTGTTGATACGCTCAGTCAGCAGTGCAATTTGTGCTTCCGAAGAGCCTGTATTTTTTTCGCTTCCACCAAATTCCTTAAAAATATTGGCTTTCTTTTCAACAGTTAAGTAAGACATCTTTAAAAATAATAAGTAATAATAATGTTTTTTGTCGCTATTTTTCCGGTGCAAAGGTAATTTAAAAAATAGGAATTACCAATTAACAGGAAATTAATAATAAATGAGTGATAATGACCATTTGTAAATATTTCTTCTTCAACAACTCCTAAGAAGAAAAATTTACTGCGGCATTATCTGTTACATACCCGTTTTCCGTACGTAGTACTCTTGACGGGAATTTTTGTAATACAATATAATCGTGTGTGGCCATTACGATGGCAGTTCCCTCCCGGCAAATACGGAATAACAACTGCATAATACCATCGGAGGTTTCCGGATCCAGGTTACCTGTAGGCTCATCTGCCAGGATCAGCTTGGGCGAATTCAGCATAGCACGGGCAATGTCCACACGCTGTTGCTCTCCACCTGAAAGCTCATAAGGCATCTTAAAACCTTTGGTTCCCAATCCCACTTTATCCAATACGTCCGAAATCTTGTTCTCCATCTCCTTTGGATCCTGCCAGCCGGTAGCCCGTAACGCAAATTTCAGATTATCATGCACATTGCGGTCTGTTAATAACTGAAAATCCTGGAACACCACACCCAGATTCCGGCGAAGATACGGCACTTTTTTCCAATCCATCTTCTTCAGGTCAAAACCAACTACCTGACCTGTACCATCGTTTAAAGGCAAATCACCATACAACGTCTTTAAGAGACTGGATTTACCAGTACCGGTTTTCCCAATGAGATAAACGAATTCTCCCTTATTCACCGTGATATTCACATCAGATAAAATCAAGGATTGCCCCTGGTATATGCTGGCATTAGTTAATTGTATGATAGGTTGTTCAGGCGTCATGTCCTTTCTATTTTTTACGATCAGTTACGAACAAAAATAACTAATTAAAAAATAACTCGTTGTGATAATATATCAAATATCCTCTCCGGTGTTCATCTCCTTACAACTAAAAAAATAGTTGTAAAACTAAATAATTAGTTATATCTTAGAATCAGCGATTAAAACAAACATATGAAACAGCTTACCAAAGCCGAAGAGCRGATCATGCAGGCACTATGGGAAACAGGTCCTGCATTTGTGAAAGATATGATAGAAGTAATGCCGGAACCCAAACCACATTATAACACGGTATCTACCCTCATCAAAATTCTGATAGAAAAAGGCTTTGTGGATTATAAAGCCTACGGCAAATCCCACCAATATTTTGCCCTGGTTACCAAAGATGCCTATAGCCATAAAACCGTCAACAATATTGTAAAAGGATATTTCGATGGCTCTTTTAGTAACATGGTATCTTTTTTTGTGAAAGAAAAGGAATTAAGCATCTCTGAATTAGAAAAACTGGTACAAAAGATTAAAGACGCGCAAAAACCAAAACAATGACAGTGTTGCTCACCTACCTGGCCAAAGTAATCGTATGCTCTGCTGTACTATATGCATATTATTATATAGCATTGCGCAATAACCGCTTCCATCAATGGAACCGCTATTACCTGGTACTGATTACCATCGTGTCCCTGCTCACGCCCCTGTTAAAAATACCTTTACCAGGGCAAACGCCGGAACCTTCCACGGTGCTTTCCTATACCAACCGCATTATTACCCTGCGGGAATCAGTAATGCCCGTGGTGGCCAGTCCTGTGATCAGCTCCGGAATGTTGATTAACCTGGCATATATGCTGATCATCGCCCTATTGATGACCCGTATACTGGTGAGCCTCTTCAAGATTAAAAAACTGATTCGCAGCAGCCAGGTACAGCAGGTACCACCTTACCGTTTTGTAAAAAACGATGACATTAAAGCTCCCTTTTCCTTCTTTACATATATATTCTGGGATCCAAATACTTCGCTGAACAGCCAGGAAGGACAACAGATCCTGAAACATGAACTCGTACACCTGCAGGAAAAACACAGCACGGATAAACTATTCATGGAAATCGTCACTGCTGTTTGCTGGATCAATCCCTTTTTTCATCTGATCAAACGCGAACTGGCGCTCGTACATGAATTCCTCGCCGACAAAAAAGCCGCCGGAGAAGAAGTAGCGGGTTATGCCCAAACCATTCTTCAAATGGCCTTTCAAAGCAAGCAATTCAGCTTCACCAACGATTTTTTCCATCCGCCAATAAAACGAAGAATCCTTATGCTCACACAATTCCACACACCCAGGTTCAGTTATCTCAGACGTATACTCGTACTGCCGCTGGCTGCATTCATTTTTTGTTCACTGGCTTTTGTGGTTGATAAGCATCCTTCCGCCATTCGGGTGCTTACCACCACTGCCAACGCCACCTTTAATCCTCGTCCGGAAGCCGCCATCAGCGCCACACCGGGTGATACCACCAGACGGCCTAAAATAATTAAACCAGACGGCAATGCGGTATTCACTTTTGTAGAACACCCTCCTATGTTTAAAGGTGGTGAAGATTCCCTGTCCAGATACCTGTCGCGTAACATCCGCTATCCGAGAGTTGCCCAGGAAAATGGCATTAAGGGCACCGTGTTCGTTCAGTTTATAGTAGATAAAGATGGTACCATTAAAGAACCTAAAACTATTGGCGCCGAACGCGGTGGTGGTCTTGAAGAAGAAGCCATCCGGGTAGTAAAGGGTATGCCTAAATGGATGCCGGGACAGCAAAATAAGAAAAATGTAGCAGTACAATTTAATCTGCCGATTCGCTTTGTCCTTGAAGAAGGTGATGCGGTAGTAGCCCCAGCTCCCAGTGAGGCAGTCTTCTACTTTGTAGAACAACCACCTGCTTTCCCGGGCGGAGAAGAAGCTCTCGCTAAATACATTTCTAAAACCATTCACTATCCGGCAGAGGCGCAAAAAACCAATACTCAAGGTACTGTGTTTGTACAGTTCCAGGTAAGAAATGACGGCACCATCGCTGATGTTAAAACAGTTGGTGCCCTCAAGGGTGGTGGCCTGGACGAAGAAGCCATCAGGGTAGCGAAAGATATGCCTAAATGGAAGCCCGGCAAACAGAACGGCCGGGAAGTAAATGTGCAGTTCAATTTGCCGATACGATTTACTTTACAGCAATAACACTTATAAAACAATCAACAATCATGAAGGGTCCCGGTTTCTACCGGGACTTTTTTATGGATTATAGTGGAAGGGGCGTCTATATAAAAAGTTCTGCTATGCTTCTCCTTTCCTGTTTACTAACCGCACTCACAGTTTTCCCGACAGATACCTCTAAAAAAGTACTTGTGAAAACAGCAGATGCGAAAGCTAACGCTGATATCGAAGACGGGTTCTATTGTGGTCTTATAGAAGTATGTCCCAGCTTTCCTGGCGGAGAAGAAGCCCTTACCAACTACCTGAAAAAAAATATAAAATATCCTGCGGCTGTATTAAAAGGAAAAGTAAGTGGAACCATCTTTGTACAATTTACCGTGAGCAAAGATGGTGTTATCCGGGAAGTCCATCCACTCGGGCCTTACAAGGGATATGGCATGGAAGCCGAAGCTATTAGAGTAATATGCAACATGCCTAAATGGAAACCAGCCAGAATAGGTAGTAAGCCTGTTGATGTACTGTTTAACATTCCCATCAGGTTTATTCTTCCAAAACAAAAATCATAAAATTATCTCCTGCTTTTCTTTTTTAAATATAACATTTGCAGTCAAATATATTTATTCCAATGCCATTCAAATATCTGATCCCGGTTGTGCTCCTGGCTGCAATCACCGCCCACACGCCCGTTTCCCATCATCTTTCTCCCGGAAAAACAAATGTTGCCGACAGTAACATACGTCCCATCCGCGTAAATGGAGATAGCACCTTTTATGAAAATGGGTTTGTATTTGTGGAAACACATCCCGCCTATCCTGGTGGCGAGCAAGCGCTGACAGCGTATATTTCCGATAACATACGTTATCCTAAAGCCGCCTGGAAAGCGCGCAAAAGCGGTACAGTCAGGGTTCGTTTTACACTGGATTCTACCGGGCATGTTACTAACATAAAGGCATTGGATAGTCTTGGGTACGGCCTGGAAGAAGAAGCAACCCGGGTGATCTCCGGGATGCAGCAGTGGAAACCGGGTACACAGCAAGGGAAACCAGTAAACGTTGTGTTTATGTTTCCGATTAAATTCTCCCGGTGATAAAATAAACAATCCCGTTTCGTTATGAAGGCGAAACGGGATGCTATGTATAAAACAATTTTATTAATACACAAATGTGCCAGCCGGCGCAATCACAGTCACTTTCTTCTCTTCTGCCGCTTCTACCCTGCCTATTATCTGTGCATCGATGTTAAAGCTTTTGGAAATGGCGATGATATCTGCTGCAATTTCTGCCGGCACATACAATTCCATTCTGTGTCCCATGTTAAACACCTGGTACATTTCTTTCCACGGCGTACCTGATTGTTCCTGGATCAGGCTGAACAAAGGAGGTACCGGGAACAGATTATCTTTGATCACATGCAGTTTCTCAATAAAATGCAGCACTTTGGTTTGTGCGCCACCGCTGCAATGTACCATGCCGTGTATTTGCGGACGGAATTGCTCCAGCACTTTTTTGATCACAGGTGCATAGGTACGGGTGGGAGATAATACCAGTTTACCTGCATCTACTGCACCGAAGCCTTCAATATCTATTTTATCTGTCAGTGATTTTTTGCCGCTGAATACCAGTTCAAAAGGAATGTTGGGATCAAAGCTTTCCGGGTATTTTTCCGCAATGGCCTTGTTGAACACATCATGACGGGCGCTGGTCAGACCATTGCTGCCCATGCCGCCATTGTATTCGGATTCATAGGTAGCCTGTCCGTAAGAAGCCAGACCTACCACTACATCTCCCGCCTGAATACGATCGTTGGAAATAACGTCTGCGCGTTTCATGCGGCAGGTAACGGTAGAATCCACGATGATGGTACGTACCAGGTCTCCTACATCGGCGGTTTCTCCACCGGTGGAATAGATGCTGATGCCATGATTACGCAGTTCTGCAAGAATTTCTTCGGTGCCATTAATGATGGCGGCTATCACTTCACCTGGCAGCAACTGTTTGTTGCGGCCAATGGTGGAAGACAACAGGATATTATCGGTAGCGCCTACACAAAGCAGGTCGTCCATGTTCATGATGATAGCATCCTGGGCGATGCCTCTCCATACGCCCAGATCACCGGTTTCTTTCCAATAAATGTAAGCCAGGGATGATTTGGTGCCGGCACCATCTGCGTGCATAATATTGCAATATGCATCATCGCCCCCTAAAATATCGGGTACAATTTTGCAGAATGCTTTAGGGAAAAGACCCTTGTCAATGTTTTTAATGGCATTATGCACATCTTCCTTGCCTGCTGAAACACCGCGCTTGGCGTAAATATTATTATCCACCGGGAAATAAATAAATATGTAAATAAAAAATAAAGTAACTAAAGATGCTCTTCAGGCTGCAAAAGTAACAGATTCCATGCAGAATGCCCGCCGAATGTGTTAGATTTGCACGGCGTTTTTGATAGTATTGAATTATATGAAGGTTCACAGGGACTTAGACCACTTACCGGAATTCCGAAATGCTGTTATCACAATAGGCACTTTCGACGGAGTACATGCAGGCCATAGCTTCATTATCCAGCAACTGGAGCAGGCTGCCATTGATTGTGGCGGGGAAACCGTGATCGTTACCTTTGACCCGCATCCACGGGAGGTATTGTTACCCAGCCCCAATAACATCAGACTACTCACCACCTTACCCGAAAAGATAGCTTTACTGGAACTTGCCGGTATAGACCACCTGGTAGTGGTGCCTTTTACCAAAGCATTTTCTGAAATGCCCGCCCGCGGTTACCTGGAAGACTTCCTGGTAGCACGTTTCAAGCCGCACACCATTATCATTGGCTATGATCACCGTTTTGGTCATAACCGGGAAGGCGGACTGGAACTGCTGGAAGCAGAGCAACAGCAATATGGGTTTAAGCTCATAGAAATTCCGCAGCAGGTAGTACATGACCTCACGGTAAGTTCTACCAAAATCCGTAAACGCTTGCAGGAAGGCGGCTGTAGCCTGGCCAACGAATTACTTGGCTACACTTATTTTTTAACCGGCACCGTAGTGCATGGCGACAAAATGGGCCGTCAGCTGGGCTACCCCACTGCCAATCTGCATTTAAGCGATGAAAGAAAACTGATTCCTGCAGAAGGCATTTATGCGGTTCGTGTTGGACTCAGTGGCCATACAGAGCTGCTGCCGGCAGTGATGAGCATAGGCTTCCGTCCTACTTTCAACGGCACAGACCTCCGCCTCGAAGTACATCTCTTTGATTTTAATGAAGATCTTTACGGACAGGAACTGACCGTATACTTTGTGGAGTATATCCGTTCCAATCTCAAGTTTGATAATGTAGATGCATTGATAGTGCAGATGGATAAGGATTCCGCACAGGCGAAAGAGATATTGGCGAAAGAAGTCTAAATCCTTGTTCCCTCCGCATCCACTATTTTCTTCACCTGGTTCAACATTCTATAACCTGCTCTCAGCAGGAGAAAGCCACTTATGCTACTAAGTGTCATAGCCAACCAAAAGTCAACCACAACAGAAGACGTAAGCATATGCGCCCCTGTACGATAAAATACGGCAGGATCTGTTCCCAGTCTAAAGAGAAAACTAAGCATCAGTATGGCGCCTAACGAGGAACATACGATAGTCCGTATTATTCCTTCCCACAGCGACACACTTGTTTTACGTTGCAGATTCCCGGAGGCTTTCACCCGCATAAACAGGCGGTAGCCAAACCGGCACAGGATAAAGGCAAGCCATAGAAAAGTTAATAAAACGAATGCTCCGGCTATCTTTTTGGCCAGACTGTCCATTTTTTCAAAATAGTCCGTGAAAAATGCTGTTTTACCAATAACGAAGACTATTATAACACTGAACAGCACGCAGAAAAAGGCTAAAACACATTTCAGTACAGCATAGAGGCGTTGCATAGGGAATAATTATAATGCAATAATAATGTATTAATGCATCACCTTGTACATCAGTTCTTTCATTAATTCTCCATCTTCTACTCCACTATCGTTAATGCCTATACTCCGCAGATTGTATTGATGTAATAGCAGGATCGCTTTCTCGGTGCCTTCAGGGCCATATTGTCTGGCTGCACTCATGTAGTCCTTTACAAAGAAGGGATGTACGCCTAATGCAGCTGCAACCTCCTTTTCAGCTCCTTTCACGCTGAAAATGAGGTTTACTTTGGCGAAGAAATTATAGAGAGCGGGCAGGGTCATTTGCATGGGCGCGGCTTTAGGGTTGGCCGCAAAGTAGCTGATGATCTTAAATACCCTGGCGGTATTCTTTTGCCCGAGGGCATTCTGTAATTCAAATACGTTATATTCTTTACTGATCCCTACATACTTTTCAATATCACCTTCATCGATCTTTTTCTGAGCGGGCAGGTTGACCAGCAGCTTATCTATTTCGTTGGCAATACGGGACAGGTCATTCCCGATATGATCTACCAGCAGGATGGCTGCTTTTTGGGAAATCGCCAGTCCACGGCTGCTCACATAGGATTCTACCCAGGCAGGCAGCTGGTTATCATATAATTTTTTGGTAGACAGGAGTACGCCTTTGTCTTTAATGAGTTTGGCCATTTTACTCCGGCCATCGATTTTGCCCTGTTTGTGTGCTACTACAAAAACGGTAGAAGACAATGGGTTATCGATATAGGTTTCCAGTTTGAGCAGGTCCCGCATAGCCTGTGCTTCTTTGAGCAGTACCACCTGTCTTTCTGCAAACATCGGGTAGCGGCGGCAGGCATTGATTACGGTGCTCCAGTCGGTATCTTTTCCGTATAACACGGTGAGGTTGAATCCTTGTTCAGATTCCGGCAGCAGTTCGTGTTCCGCATAGCTGGTCACCTGGTCAATAAAAAAGTCTTCCTCTCCTTCCAGCCAGTACAGTGACTTAAATTTCTGTTGTTTCCAATCCCTGATGATATCCTGGTAATCCATTGCTTTAGCTTTTGGCAGTTAGCTATCGGCATTTAGCTTTTAGCGGGTGCTTTTATTTTACGATAATTATATCTTCTTCTTTGAGTGCCGGCACACGTTTAAACTTTAGCAGCAGCTGCGCCACAGCCAGCACATCTTTCTGGCAGTAGGCGGCAATGCGTTCCAGGTCTTTCTGTTCCCAGTATACTTTAGCTACCATGCTGCCGTCTATATCGTCTTTAGGTGTGTCAATGCCCATAACGGCCGTCAGCAGTTTCAGGGAGATATAATGTTTAAAGTCTCCGAAACGCCACAGATGCAGGGTGTCCAGCATGGGAATTTCCCAGGGTTTGAAGCCATGCAGCTGTAAAGGCTGCGGCAAAGATAATTGATGGATAACAGACCTCCTGCAAATAAAAGGAATATCAAATTCTTTAATGTTATGTCCGGCGAACTGAAACCGGGGGTGTTTCGCATAGAACTTATTAATTAATTCTAAAAAACCAGATAGCACAACTGATTCATCATCATTATAAAACGATTTCAGCCGTAAAGTATAACGGTTATTCTCGAGGCTGAAGAAGCCGGCGGAAATGCACACGATTTTGCCGAATTCAGCGTAGATGCCAGCCCTGTCAGCGTATGCCGAATCCTCATTTCCGGAAACTGGCGCAGTTTTTGCAATTTTGTCCCGCCAGAGCTGTTGCATATCATCAGATAATTGCTCCAAGGCAGGGGCAGCAGGGGTTGTTTCTATGTCCAGCAGTAATAATTGATCTAACGCAATATTTGGAAGCACGATTGGAAAACTGTTTTATATCTGTTATAAAATAAGAATATTATAAGTACTTTTGAATAACAATTTTTAACCATATAACAATAAACATAAAACTCACAACTATGACGGAGAACACATTTAACACCCCTGCGCCGGGCTCACCCGGACCAGAAAAACCACGTAGCCGCAATGGTCTAATTTACGGTATTTTAATCGCAGCATTAGCCGGCACGTGGATATATATGTTATACGATAAGAACAAAACCAGCGATCAGATCGTACAAAAAAACACGCAGATAGATTCTATCTCTTCTTCACGTGACGCCTTACAACAAGAATATAATGCAGCCAATGCCCGTTTGGATGATCTGGTTTCACAGAACACCCGGATGGATAGTCTTGTTAAAACAAAAGATAAGGAAATACAGGATATGAAAGCCAGGATCTCCAGTATCCTGACTAACAAAAATGCTACACAGGCACAGCTGGCAGAAGCCCGTCGTTTGATTGAGCAACTGAAAACCAATATCGAAGGCTACCAGCAAACAATTGAGCGCCTGGAAGGTGAAAAAATTGTATTGGCAGGAGAAAGGGATGTAGCGCGTAAAGAACGCGACTCTGTGTCTACTGTTAAAGACAGTCTGAATAAAAAAGTAGATCTGGGTTCTGTATTGCATGCTTCTAATATTAAGCTGCTGCCTATCCGTGTTAAGCACAATGGCAAAGAGGTAGAAACCAGCAAAGCGAAACGTGCAGATATGATGCGTGTAACCTTTGACCTGGATGATAACCGTATTGCTCCAACCGGCGACAAAGAAATTTTTGTAGCGATCACTGCTCCTGATGGTGCGCCATTAGCGGTAGAAGCACTGGGTTCCGGTCGTTTTACACTGGAAGACGGTACTGAAAAGTTATATACTGCCAAGAAAACAGTGGCTTATGTAACTGGTCAGAAACAAACTATCAGCATGGACTGGAAACAGAATTCTGATTTCAAACCAGGCGATTATGCAGTAGAGATCTATCACAATGGCTTTAAAATTGGCCAGGGAAAAGTGACCTTGAAAAAAGGTGGTCTGTTCTAGCAGAGAGCAAAAAAGATAAAGCATTAAAGCTATTAAAGTAAATGACCAGAGCGGATGTTAATCCTTCGTTCTGGTCATTTTCTTTTAATAGCTTTTTAACTTTGGGGACATACTTTGGGGGTTTCTTGGTGTTTTTTTCACTTATCTAATTTGTTAATGATTAGTTATTGACAAAAAGATATATATAAAAATAAAATTAAATTAACGTTCTTTGCTACCACAATTAAAGATAGCCGGAGGCCACTGTGTTCCCAGACCAATGCTTGAGAAGAAGAATGTGACAGGCAAATTATAATGCCCGATTAAGCC